>JACRLO010000009.1 GCA_016235245.1 Nitrospirota bacterium
GATAACGTATCATATTTTTCGCACAATTGAATCATGGTGACCTCAAAACTGGTAATGTAATTTGTCGAGAAAAACATAGCCAGAGGAGGCACACCATGACTCAGAAGAATTGTAGCAAAAAGATGGGCAAAATAATCCAGATTGACGAAGAAGGGGTAAAAGACCACCTTGGGCAGATCGTCAAGGGGACGGTCCAGGATACCCTTAATGCAATGCTTGATGCAGAGGCGGACCATCTGTGTAACGCACAGCGGTATGAACGAAGCGCAGACAGAAAAGACACCCGTGCAGGCTCATACCGGAGGAAGCTGCATACGAGGGCTGGGGAAGTAGAGATCACCGTGCCAAAACTAAGAGCATTGCCCTTTGAAACAGCGATCATAGAGCGATATCGCAGAAGAGAGACCTCCGTAGAGGAAGCGTTGGTAGAGATGTATTTGGCTGGCGTATCGGTAAGGAGAGTAGAGGACATTACCGAAGCACTCTGGGGGACCAAGGTCAGCCCCGGCACCGTATCGAGGCTCAACGGCAAGATCTACGAGACGATTGAGAAGTGGCGGATGAACCCGATTGAAGGGGAGCATCCCTATGTATACCTTGATGGCATCTCGATGAAGCGGAGTTGGTCAGGAGAAGTGAAAAACGTTTCCATATTGGTAGCCATAGGGGTAAACAGGGAAGGGTATCGGGAGGTGCTGGGAGTTGCGGAAGGGGCAAAAGAGGATAAGGCAAGCTGGACAGCTTTTCTGCGGTATCTCAAGGGGCGAGGCTTGAAGGGGGTTGAACTGATCATCTCGGATAAGAGTCTGGGGCTCATTGAAATCCTGGGAGATTTCTATCCAGAGGCGAAATGGCAGCGGTGCATGGTACATTTCTACCGCAATGTTTTTACCTTGGTGCCGAAGGGAAAAGTAAAAGAAGTTGCCGCAATGCTCAAAGCGATCCATGCACAGGAGGATCGGGAGGAAGCTATCAGGAAGGCTGGCAGCGTGGCAAAGAAGCTTGAGGTAATGAAACTGGGTAAGGCGGCCAAGCTCCTGAGTGAGGGAATACAGGAGACGTTGAGCTACTATGCCTTCCCTGAGGAGCATCATCGGCGGATTCGGACAAATAACCCCCTTGAGAGAATCATGAAAGAAATCAGAAGAAGGACGAGGGTGGTAGGGGCGTTCCCAGACGGCAATTCAGCGCTTATGCTGGTTGCGGCCAGGCTCAGACATATCGCAGGGACAAAATGGGGACTAAAACAGTATCTGAAGATGGACCGGCTTGAGGAGCAGGCAAGGGAATTGGCAGCATAGAGGGAAAACCAGATGAGGACACCAAATTAAATGTGCGAAAGATTCTTGACACTATCTGAGACGATCATCAATGTCAGATCATATGTGGTATATGGCACTGAAATGACGGAGGGCTTACTGGCATTTCTTCTGCATGAAAACGATAAACTGAATCTGGGAGCATTTGGGCTGGATGACGAAAACAATATCTTTCTTGAGCACACTATCCTGGGCAATACCTGTCAAAAGGCAGAGTTTGAGGCATCTCTTTTTGCTATACTATCGACCAGTGACAAATATGACGATGAAATTGTCTCCCGCTGGGGTGGGATCAGGGAAGCTGACAGATAAATGAACTGCCCAGGACTGAAAGAAAACTTAATGTTAAAACGTTATATGAACAAGATATGAAATCATCCTATGAACAGAAACAGACCGAGATGTCTGAAATAGACACTAACTTCTTAGAATCATTGAAAAAAGGCGAGGAAAAGGCCTATCTGCGGACGAGAAAATGGTGCTATTCATATTTCTATGACTACGTAAAAAATGATGAAGATACAAAAGATCTTGTGTCTGTCTCTATTGAAAAGATCCGTAAGGGACTATCGACCTTTAATTCCAGCAAAGGCAAGGGGAATATCGAGAGCAATTTCAGGTCATGGATTAAGACAATTAATCGAAATACATATCTTGATTACAGAGACAGAAAAAAGAGGGAACTGAGCTTTTCTGAACTTTCCGCAGCGCTTGGATTTGACGATGAAGACAGTTCCCTTATGGAGAAGAATACCGGCAGTCTGATCGATATGCTCAGCAGTAATGCCTATGACAATTATTCATTCAAGGATAACCCGCTCTGGAATATTGCAGTAAAAGAGGTGATAGCGGTAATCGGCAGCGTTAAAGAGCCGCGCAAGAAGATTGCTCTTATCCTAAAGTTCATATATGGTTTTAAGACAAATGAAATTGCGGAGATAATGAGCGAGAACTTTGACTCTATCCAGAGTGTGCTCCACAGAAGCACCCTTGAACTGAGGGAGCTGTATATAAAGAAAGGAATAGAAGCTGACTACCTGGACCCCGACTCATTGAAGAATACCCAGGCAGTATGACAAAACATCCTGAAGACAGAAGAAAATGAATACGCATATTAAAAAATCAGATATTCTCAAATACGTCTCATGTCTGTTGCCTGTAGAGACAATAGGGGCGATCGAAAGTCATATTTCCACCTGCCCGGAATGTCTTCTGAAGGTCTCCCATGGATATGCTAAGAAGAAGGAGGCCTGTAATAAGGCAGAAGAGCTCTTTGCGGATTATCTTGAAGGTGAACTGCAGCCTGATGAAATGACTTTTGTTAACAATCACCTGCTTATATGCTACGCCTGTGAGCAGAAGTATCACAAGCTGGTTGAAGAAAAAGAGGAGAAGACATTAGAAACCGAATTAAATCTCAAGACCTTCGATGTTTCCGCTTACAATTTGCCCAACAACAGTCTTGGAGAGAGTGAGGATGCTGAGTCTGAAAAGAAGAGGATTGAGATTAATAAAAAGGACACAACTGCAGCTGATCAAAGCAAAAGTTGATTTGTGACAAAAGATATGGAGCTTACGAATAGCCTCCCATTTAGTAAATTTCTTGCATATATCATATGATATATTTGAACGAAAAGTCCGAAAGTTTTCCCTATAGGGATATCTCAGAAGTAGATATTTCTGCTAAAAATAATAAATCAGGGCGCTAATCTCAGATTCAGTGGAGAATGTATCGCTGGATATCGAGTGCATCAAGAAGTAGTCGCATGCTTTACTTGAGGACTAAGTTGCCGGAACGTTATCTGGAACAAAATGTCAGAGACGCTGCCTTGAAACTTTCGGCATAATAGTGGAGTCTATAGTTCCTCAACGAAAGGAGGGCTGACAATGAAAGTGAAAGATATTTTACTAAGTGTATCTATTAGCGTTCTCCTCTTTATCGTTATTGCTACATCGGAATTTCGCTTTGAGTATATGTATCTTTTTTTTATAGGTGTCGTGCTAAATGCTCTCCCAGTGCTCATTGGTAAGGTTATAGCAACCCCGAAGATAACTGAGAATCTTTTTATTGCAGGCACCTATGGTGGTGGCAATAGAGGAGTATTTCTTGTTTCTTTTTTTATGCCAAACAAACTTCTTGAGTTTATGATAATTGATCTTGGCAACTACATTTCGCTGCTATTGATCTATCCCATGCTGTTCAGGAGAAAACATTTGGAAAAGAAAAATCTTCTCCTTGTGTCACTGACTATTATCGCAGTTATCGGCGGTATTTATATTAATAAGAATCAACTACCCTGCTATTGGTGTTCAGAAGTTAAGAGCGGTATTCTTTATGCGATTGTGATTTATACGATTATTCAGATAATCCAATGGCTAAAAGAGAACAGGCCACGGGTTCTGCTCGATGCTGATTTTGCATGGTTCATAAGCGCACGAATAGGTATTGTGGGATTACTGCTTCTTCTGTATTATTTTGTCACGGCAAGTTGGATTCCCACCTTACTTATATTTACTGTCCTGCCGACAAGTTCTCTTCTTTTTGTTTTTTTTAATCGTCAGGACCAGATATATGACCGGGTTGTAAAAAATACAATTGCTTCTATGCTGGTATATTTCGCGGCTATTATTAGCTTCTTTATTGTAAAAAACATTCCGCAGTATATGTAAATTTGAGAATTATCTCAGGCATGCGAATTTGAGATTAAGAATAAATGGATAATTGAAAGGTTGTTCGGCAGACTCTATAATTGCATTTGCTAAATATGAAGGCTCACGACGCATAGCAGGATAGGGCGTATGGGCGAAGGAGGGATAAAATGGGTAGGCACAACATTCATGTGTATATGCTCTATTTGCTGGATTTTGAAGACGGTAGGGTGGTCTTTACAAATGATCAATCATTAGAAATTAAAAAGTCTGTGCAGAAGATCATTAAAGAATATGGTCATCGCTTGGACAGTTGCGATGCTGAGTTTGATACTCACACGCTAAACATAGAGGGCCTTAATCAAAGCTTGGCTTCCCGCAATACTCAACTTATGGAATTGGTAGAAGCGAAAATCGGATATTACCATCACAGATTTATTTCTCACTTTAAACTAAAAAATTCTCATAATGATATAAATGTGCAAATACGTAAAATTAGAGATATCCTGCGACAATACAGCAATACTATCGTGGAGAAATGCAAAGAAGAAATAAATAATATCAGAAATCTTCAAGCTGATGGCAAAATCAAAGGTTTTTTTGAGTATCAGTTAATTGTTGCAGAAAAGAGTACAGATATTCTTGACTCATTTCAGATACCTTTTTCATTTCAGACAACATCTCTATGCTTTGATATAATCAAGCCGACCTATTTTTTCCCGGAAAGAATGCTGGTCAGGATAAGTATTCCCTGTGCGGTTATATATGGACATATTCAGGTTGATAAGGATAAGACATTGGTCAGGGATTTTATAAATGCAATATACCAGCATGCGCTTTATGGGAGAAAGAAACGCTTGGTTGAAATGGGAGCAAGTGTTGTGAAATCTATCAAAGATCCCTATAAAATTGACGAGCAAGATTTGCAAGATCTCTGGGCTTATATGATAGATACTATGGGTGGAAAGACATCAAATGTATATTCGTTCAAGGTCATCAGGGTAACGCTCTTCATAACGATTATTGTTTGTATTCTTACTATTGCCTTGGTTGGAAAAGAAATCAAGGAAATGATATTTAAGGAATCGCCTGCAAAAGAGACTATAGAAACAACCGGAAATAGTGTAGATACGGGTCGTGATAAATTAGTCGAGCCAGTTTGCGGTAAGGATAGAAAGGCGCTTTTAGAAGATAATCGAATGGGAAGCAGTGAGCATGACCGCCCAATTGTGTATGAAAAGAGGGGCAGGAGTGAAAGAGGTTATTAATCGGGGGTATAAAATATTTTGTGCAAATAGCCTTCAGAGGGTAGGATAAAAAACCTATCATTAAGAAGGAGAGAAAATGGAGATCAAAGCGGAGTTCATAGATGAGCTGATCAAGGGGTATCAGAGCCCTGAAAAGATACTTGGTGAGCATGGACTTTTAAAGCAGTTGACGAAGGCAGTATTGGAGCGGTGCCTACAGGGGGAGATGACCCATTAATCAGACAAAGGCAGATTACTGGAGAAGTTTCAAAACTGCCTTAAAATACTTTTCCCACTTGGCCCCATTTCAGAAAGAGATCTAATGTAATCGTCTTCGAACATTTCAGAGAAATTCAGATAAGTGTCCGCAATTGCAATAACCCTCGATAATGAAAAAAGTTGTATCACAAAGCCCCATATATTTAATACTGACTATGTCACCAGATCAAATCCTGCAAGAAAATGCCTTATTGAACCGTTTATATGCTAAGACACTATTCAGTAATCACTTTGAATCAAGGAGGTGGATTATGGCTAAGGCGGTAATTGCAGTATTTGCAGTAGTTCTGCTCTGTTTACTGGTTCTTCGCAGCGTTATGCTCTGGTATTGGAAGATCAATGAGATCGTAGGGCGACTGGACGAGATAGTTATGGAACTGAGGCGCATAAACGAAAGAAATATCACCCGATAAGGAGGAACAATGGACGACAAGATGAAAGAAACGCTGACACATATTATAAAGACAGGAGGTGCTGTTCTTCTCTGCGCCGCAGGTATTCTGTTCATTCTCTATCTGCTGTCTATTCCGTTTGACATCTACATCATCTACTGGATTTATGACTATGTTGTCGAAAAGATAGGCGATGTATCCGGACTGAACCAGAATCTGCTGAAGGCGTCTGTTTTGATCGCGCTCATTCCGCTTCTCTGGGTGATTCCCAATCTTATCAGGGGCAATCATAAGAAAGAGGCGCGGGCAGCAGTGATTCTCTATTTCAGCCTTTTCTTTTTCGCTACCTACTACTTCAGCAGGGACATAAATTTTTCGAGATCAGCCGGGAAGGCTCTTAAATATTATGCCATTACTCCGGAAGGGGTGAAGTTTTTCGATAAGGCAGGAGTAGATCCGTTATACGGCATTGCTCTTAAGCCTGTAACACCGGATTCCATAAAGAATCTTAGACTGCTCCAAAAAGGTGAGTTCAAGGCTGTTGATCCAACTCAGGCCAATCTCTTTAATCCGGTAACCGGTGACCCTCAGGTCTGGTATTTCAGGCATGAAGACGGGCGCTATCAATTCTTCAATAAACCTGGTTACCACCCAGTTAATGGAGAGGCCCTTTCCCCGATTACAAAGCAGATATACGCAGACTGGAAGAAGAAAGTTGAAGCAGAAGAGAAAAGACAGGCAGAGGAAAGAAGGATTGCAGAGGAAAAAAGAAAGATTGCTGAACGCAATTTCGTAAAAAACGGAGACTTTGCAAACCGGCACGACAATTGGGAAAAGAAGATCGGCGATGTGAGCCAAGGTGCGAGCACCGCAGAGATCATCTCGCTGCCGTCGAGCAAATCAGGCAGGGCGCTTCATCTTAAGCATGAAGGCAATGGCTTTATTCAGTTTTCCCAGGTCCTTGATATAGAAAGTATTGATATGACCTTTTCGGCTTCCTTTCAGATGAAGTCCCATGAGGGCATGATCATGGGATTTACCGGAACCGGCATAGCACAGATAGGGCTCTTTTATCTGGATGCAGAGGGCAATGCGCTTGGAGAAACAGTGCTTCTTAACTATCAGAAAAATCCTTTTGCTGACACCGGCCTCATCGGCGTGCCCAAAAGAGAGGGAGATTCTTACAAAAAGCACTATATAGAGATTAACGATCAAAAGTTCCGGCAGGATTTCAGATTTCAGCTCAAAAGCGAGATTGAGGATCACCTGCACGGTATGGACATGGCTTTAGTTAAAAAGATTGCAATACTTATTTGGTGCGGTGCCAATCATCATCAGGCCGGTTCGGAGTTATGGATAGCAGATATAGGCCTCAGAAAACAGATGCCTCAATAAGACCTCGTTTTCTTCTGCCTGTTTACATCAGCAATTCGTGAAAGAATTCTCAGCCCTCAGGCGTTATCCATAGATAACCCAAATTCAAGGAGGATGAAAATGATCACAAAAATGTTTGCAGCAGAGAGGGAAGAAAGCGTTAAGTCCTTTGACCAGGCAATGGATGCGATCAAAGGCGACTTTCAGGTCGAGCATTATGGTGACCAACTCAGGAATCTCACACTTACCGAAGAAGGTCATCTTGATTTAGCGGCAGGCAGTTATCCTATCACCAGCAGTGCCTTTGACGGGCTCTGCAGAAGCATCAGGATGCCCTCGGATTTTGGAAGAAAGATTCCCGTAGACCTATTTATTTACAATTTCGATGCCCTGAAGGCAAAGCTCAACCGCCGCTTACATATCTGCATCACAAAGGGAACTGTCGTTAGTGTCGGAGACATCATGCCTGAGCCTATAAGAAATGCGGAGATTCTAACTGAAGCTACTGACCGGGCTGAACGGACAGGAATGAAGCTGCACGATGTAAGGATCTCTGACCGTGGCATGCAGATCGATATTCTTGACCCTCGCAGAAACCTCGAACCTATCAAAGGGGATGTTACATCGGTCGGTCTGAACATCGTTACGTCGGAAATGGGCCTGCTGAAGACAAAGGCGTCATTATTCCTGATGAGGCTTGTATGCAGTAATGGAGCTATAGTGAAGAAGGCATGGGGAGGCTATGAGTCACTTTTTGACTATAGGGTAAGCAAGGAAAAGTCACTGCCGGAATTCTTCGACAAGATGGGAAAGGCGAGCTTTAACTATGACGCCTTTAGCGGCAGATACAGGAGGTTAACCGAGAGAGAACTAAACGCAGCTGAATTCCTTGAACTTCATGGCAGGCTTGCAGGCATGATTGGCACAGAGCAGGCAGATAATGTGAGCAATATCAGCAGAGATCAGCGTATTGAGCTGAAAAATAGAGTGGAAAATGGCAGAGACAGTAGATATCCCGCAGGGATTAACGCCTATGACTTCTATAACTCCATAACCCATGCTGTAAAGGGCTTTCCCTTTTCGACCCGTAGGGCCCTCGAGAACTTTGGTGGCTCGCTGATACAGATGATCCCGGCTATGTCATTCAATTGAGAGTAGGCACATAACGCTACAGAACTAAGGGGGGCCTTGAGCCCCCTTTTTGTTGCCCAAATGAAATAAATATTGCTCATCTGACGCTATATATCAAACAAATCGATAAATAGGGGGAAGAATGAAACAACTGAACGTCGAAGTTCCGAACAAGGACAAGGCAGTATGGGAAACCATTATTAATCCAGAAAAACTCATAGAGCCTGCAATCCGCATCAGAAAGAACATAGAAGCAGTGAGATTCGACGCCGACTTTGCCCTCGAACTGAAGGGCGTTGCAGAGAAGCAGAGCAGATGGTCAATGATAGATGCCACAGCAGACAAGACATCACATGCTGATGAGGCGCAGGTCATCGGTAATCTGCTATCTGGTCTCTCGATGGGTCAGTGCCTGGACTTTATCTACTCCTTCAGCAAGAGCGACAGCGGGGCAGGAGTGATTGACTGGAAGATCAGAGGAAGGGTGAATGGGCAGACTGCCGATTCAGCTGCAACGGATGCAAGGGAGCTATATCAGAATATGGTGCTGGTTCTGGCGACCATCCAAGACCGTTATCAGTTCGGCCCGGTCACAGAACAGCAGGATCTGGCGGCGATGGACAAGAAAGATCAGTGGATTGGAACAGTCAGCCCTCTTGGCATCGATATCAGTGCTGCGGAGAGGGGAAGAATCGGTTTTGGGACAACAGAGCTTCTGCAGTCTCAGGCAAACAGTGTTATTGCCGTGCCCTACAGGAAGCAGAATACAATTAACCCTATCGACTCCGTTGCTGTAGCAGCAACAAGCTGTCTTGCTGATATGAAGATCAGAATTTCGATAAATCCTGTTCTCTTGTCAACAGACGAACTTAAGCATGTCGGCTCTGCCCTTGACTGGCTCCAAAACGGCGAGGCCAAGAAGCTGCTGTACCCTCAGGAAACAAATACCGGTCTGGACGACAAGGATATCATGACCGGCCTTGAGCATACGCTTAACAACTGGATCAAGAACCCCTATGGTTACAGGATCAGTTGCACAGTAAGCTCCGACAGGCCGATACCGGCATCACTTATGAGTATGAGCGCTGGGCTATTTAACTGTCCTGTAATGATCAGAACCTCATCAACAGGCAGACAAAAGGTTGCCGCTGACAGTTTGAAAACGTCAGAAAAAAACAAAAGTAATGTGCTCGATCTTCAGGGATGCTGCAATAGCTCCAATGATATGCCGTCGATGATCCCGACAGTTAATGCCTTGACCATATGCGGCACTGATAAGATCTACCAGACTGCGCTGAATATTCCGGTCAGAAGTGGTCTGCTTCTCGGCGAAACTGTTGACAGATCTCTTATCAAGGACGTGAGATTCTCACGTCCTGACAGAAGCAGACACGCCTACTGCCTTGGAGCAACCGGCGTGGGCAAGAGCACACTGCTTTATAACATGATTATGCAGGACATTGAAAACGGAGAAGGCGTGACCCTTATCGATCCCCATGGCGATCTCTTTACCCAAGTCCTCAGCTCAATTCCGAAAGAACGGGCAGACGATCTGATCATCTTCGATCCTACTGACTTCAATTATTCTGTGGGACTCAACTTCCTCGAATGCACTGATTTCTATAAGCCGGTACAGATGAACTACGTTATCAATGAGCTTATCATGATCTTTGATCGCCTTTATGATCTTCGAGAAACAGGGGGGCCTATCTTTGAACAGTATATGCGCAACTCCCTGGCCCTGATACTCGACAATGATCTCGGAGAACAGGGGACGCTTGTGGATCTTCCTTCGGTATTTGAGGACAGAGGTTATAGAAGACATCTGCTCAGAAACTGTAAAAACAGGCTTGTAATAGACTTCTGGACAAAAATGGCGGAACGGGCAAGCGGAGATGCACAATTGAGCAACGTAGCACCTTATATAACCTCAAAACTTAACCAGTTTACCCACAATGCCATTATCCGACCGATCATCGGGCAGAAGAAGAGTACCATAAACTTTAGGGAGGTGATGGATAAAAGAAGGATACTGCTGATCAATCTCTCAAAAGGCATGCTTGGCAATTTTGACTCAAGGCTCCTGGGCATGCTGCTTATAGGCAAGCTCTTTGGTGCTGCACTCAGCCGCGCCAATCAGAAGCATGAGGACAGAAAGCCGATGTTCTTCTATATTGACGAGTTCCAAAACTTCGCAACAGAAGGAATTACGCATATTTTGTCCGAGGCCCGGAAGTACTCACTATTCTTGACCTTGGCAAATCAGAATCTGGCGCAGTTGAATACTTCACGGGGCAATAATATTCTTGATTCAGTTCTCGGGAATGTGGGCAGCCTTATGTTAATGAGGACAGGCTCTATCGATGCAGCGAAGATGGAGACATATACCAAGCCTGCTCTTCTGCAGCAGGATCTGCAGGAACTCCCTGACTTCCATGTTGTAGGGCGGTTGCTTTCTAACAACACTCCAACAAAGCCCTTTGTCTTTAAGACTATGCCGATGAGAAAGGTTGAAGACGCAGCCAACGTTGAGATGCTGAGATACTCATCACGGAAGAGATACGCAAGACCGACACAGGATGTGGAGAGCGAGATCATGTCAGCGAGATTAGAAAGCAGTCCACTCGAAAAAGTCTTAACCGAAGACGATTAGCCTCTTTTCTTGCCGCTTATTTACCGGCGACCCACCCAATCTGTATTACTCCAAATACGTTTCGAATAGACAGAAGGATTCATCGAATCCTTAATTCAATACAAAGGAGAAGTAAATTATGAAGATGAAAGCTGTAATAGTAATGCTGTTGTTGGTGATGGTTTCTGCCTGTTCCTCGACTCAGACACTGAGCGAGAACGGCAAAAGATTTGATATGAAAAAGGAGATGGGGATTGTAATAGGCAAGTCTTTGAAACGGGATGTTTTCGAGACATACGGGCAGCCGAGCGCAAGCAAAATTCTCGGCAAGTATGAAGTTATGACGTATTCGTATTCAAAGCAGTCGTTTAAAACGTCGGGTGTAGGAAGTGCGCTACTGGGGGCAGTGCCGGGAGTCGGATTGGTTCAGGCTGGTGTAGAGTTGCAGAGAGACCGCGGCAAGGACAGAATTAACATGGAGTGGCAGGACCTGAGCGTCTATGTCGAGATGGCTACAGGAATAGTCAGGGATTTCTATTATCATGACAGTGATCTAAATGGTCATGACGAATCCGAGGCCCTTTATCTCAAGGCAACGGTTGCCTTTGCCGAGAAAAGAACTGATGAGGCAGTCAAGCTTCTCGAAAATTCAATAAGCCTGAATTCTCGAAATCACCGGGCTTTAAACACCCTTGCCTGGCACTGTATTGATCTTGGAATAGATGTTGATAGAGGAGTAAAAATGGCACAGCAGGCTGTTGAGGTATTCTCAGACTCTCCCCACAACAACGGCACCCTTGGTATGGGCTATTTCAAGAAGGGAGACCTGCAAAATGCCGAGAAATATCTCCAGATTGCCGTGAATTTGTACCCAGTATATGCTCCACAAGATTACCAGGCCCTTCAGCATGACAAGGCCATGCTCCAGACCGTGCAAAACCAGAAATAGTTGTAGCAGTTTTCAGTTATGCAGAGCTGCTGTAGGACGACTATAGCAGCTCTGCATAATATTTACTGCTCAACTAAATTCAATAAACTCTCGTTTTATAGATGAAAGAAATATAAGCTCTCCGGCGTTATCCGTATATGGATGCAGTAAATTATAAAGAAAGGAGGGATTTCTTGAGGCCAATCAGAATACTGATAATCGAGGATGACAACGACCGGCTTGCCAGACTGAAGGCAATGTTGCCAGAATGGACAAGGCCTGTAGCGGCTGTGAGTGCTGGCAGGGCAATAGGCCTGCTCGAAAGAGACAGCTCCAGAAAGAATGGGGGACGAGATACCTACGCAGGCATCCTTCTGGACCATGATCTTGTATGCCATGCCGTCAACTTCACAGACAGCAGTCTCGACGGCAGGGATGTCACAAGGAGTATAGTCCAGAATGTCACATCTAATGTGCCGGTGCTTGTTCACTCAATGAACTTCACGCACTCGCAGACCATGGTCAGCTGGCTCGAAGGTGAGGGATTTCCTGTGAGCCGAATCCCTATGAGCCTCATGACAAAAGACAAAATGGCTGTATGGCTGGAGGAGGTAATGGAACTGTGGGAGGACAGAGAGGAATGAACTTTATGCTCCTTGATCTGAGTGAAGTCTACTTCATACGCATACAGAAGACGCCTGTGCCTCATAAAAGAGGAGGCAAGTTTGTGCAACTGCGTAACAGTGACGGCGAATATCTTGTTTTCTCACCAAAGGAGCTTTCCAGTTTTCATGCGAATATTGTCGAGCGATTCTGCTTGATGCAGAAGCTGAAAGGTAGATATACCAGCAAAAGAATGGACAGCTATGAAATAGACGATCCTGAGTGGGAAGTAGTTGGAGGCGGCAAGTGGCACATAGATACTCGGGAGAAACGGCTTGTACTGTTCGATACCTCTGGCACATACGGAAGATTTGACTCAAATAAGTTGAAAGACCGAATAAAAGCTTCGGGGAATATGGCAGGGTATCAGATACAGATTCTGTGAATGAACCAGGAGGATCATGAAAGCGATAATTAATGGAAAATCTTTGGAATGTTACCCTACAAACGACGAAGTGAGAGAGTTGTGCCGACCGGGTGAAGGAGCAGATACCTGTATCTGGCTGTCGATGGGGCTGAACGGGTTGGAGTGCTGGTATTGCAACAGGCCTGATAGCTTAGAGGATATGTGGCGGAATGGAGAAACTACTGCAAAAAGGGACGGCTGCGATAAGATGAAGCAATTTGCACGATCCGAGCATAAGGGGAAAGATGTCAATTTTTAGGAGATACTACTGAAAGAAATATCTACCTCATGGAGTTATCTATATATTGGGACCTACATTATCTGGAGGGAGTGATTTCAGTGCATGATTAAAAGACTCTCAAATAAGCAACAATACGAGATCAAAACTCTATCTATAAAGTGGTTCGAAAACGCTTTTTATCGAAAAGATTTTGATAAGCCCTTGATTGAAGCATCACTCGCGTGGATATACGGGCTCTACAGGCTGCCTTCACCTACAATCATATATGCAAAAAGTCCTGACGAATGCCAGAAGATCGCTGCAAGTCTCAGAGAAGAAGCAAAGGCAAAAGAGGCACTCTGGAATAATATTTACGGACTTCAGGCACAGATTGAGATCGAAAGGCAGGCCAATCGAATGACTGCTTACAAATTATCGACTGCGGCGAAGCAGGATATATGGGCAGGAGTCGGAAGCAATCGGTTCGTGAGATTTGGGCTTGAGCATTATTTTCGAATCATGTATGAACAGGATCTGGAGCGGTTTAGCTCTGACGGAATCTTTGCGAACGAATGGTGCTGCTACTACGATTTTCTTCGGGATTTGAAACTGCTGACATTAGAGGACTTTAGGCGGTATCGGGAATTTATCCATGACAGCGGAATATTTATGAGTATCTACGAAACATCTGTCGCAATTATCTGTCCACATCCCATATATGCCAGATTCAATGAAAAACAGGAACTGCATTGTTCTTACGGCCCCGCAGTTGCCTGGGAAGATGATTTCAGACTCTATTATTTGAATGGCAGACTCTCCTCAGAGGTATTTTTTATGCCGGCGCGCGACATTGATCCACGCCTTATTCTGAAGGAGCGGAACGCGGAAGCACGCAAGGAAATTATCAAAAAGCTTGGTGTAAAGAATGTTATCAGGACCCTCGGTTCCAAGACCATTGACAAGGTTGGCAGCTACGAGCTTATTGTGCTCGAAATTCCAAGCATGAACACGAGGCCGACATATTTAAAGATGAGAAATCCATCTACAGGTGAATGGCATGTCGAAGGGGTTCCCCCCACAGTTAATAACTGTATACAAGCTTTGGCCTGGAGAGATGGCGAAGAAGAGTATATACGTCCAATACAAATTACATAGGAGGAATTGAAATGAAGAAACAGCAGGGTGACGTTATTATCAGGAGTATAAAAGAGATACCGGCATATGCAAAGAGAGTAGTAAGACAGAGGCGCGGCTTTATTTTGGCAGAAGGTGAGGCCACAGGGCATGCCCATGTCATTGAAGAAGAGATAGAGATGTACGAAATGAACGGTATTCTCTACCTGAAGGCCGACAGGCCGGTGACAGTTAAGCACGAAGAGCATAAGCCTGTCAGCCTTGACAAGGGTGTTTATGAGATTGGCATTGTCAGAGAGTATGATCCCTTTGAAGAAGAGGTCAGAAAGGTCGCGGATTAGGCTGTTTAACTACAAGAGAAAAGCCCTTTTAGAGATTTCTCTGTAATGAATTTTGTTGAATAATATTGAATTTATAGTAAAGGAGATATTCAGATGGGTGGAGTTCTCTACGACATCAATATTTCAAAATATCTTCAAGCTGCATTAGCAGAAGGCTCGATTAATGAAAGAATGAGCCGAGTGCTTTTAAAATCATTTTCTGGTCTTAGATCTCGCCATTATTATCGGAGTTTTATCGAGCAGTTGAGAAGATTAGATAACGATGTAGACGTCGACAAGTTTTTTCAGGATGCAGTCGATACAGAAGATCTTGAAAGATATAATTCGATTATTATTCTCGATATTCAAATTGCTGTCCATAAAGTATTGGGCCATGCGTTTACTGAAGAGGAAAGAAAGGCAATGAGAAAAATTAATGCCTGTGTTTTGCTTGTGCTGAATGATGCGTCTATCGCGTGCAATTAGCATGCATGCAAATAAGAGAGGCCGGTTATTTTTTGGATTTAGGGGGAGAAGAAATGGCTGTTTCCATTATTAACGGCAATGTTCTTGAGGCGCAGGCGGATGCACTGATCCTAACTATTGACGGTGCTCGCAAAGGGATGGAAGGGAATATTGCGCGTCAGTTTTCAAGGAAATGGCCAGAGGTTTGGGCAGAGCTTGAGGATGAAATATCATATCCGCTGCCCTTGGGGCAGGTATTTGATTATGAGCCTGTATCTGAATGTCCATTTAAGCTTCTGTTGATTGCCTCGACATTAGTTCATATGGGAAATCTTACAGAATATTATCTCAAGGGTATCGTCAGGACTGCATTTGAGGAGGCGCTAACAAGAGCTGCAGAATACAATGTAAGCAAAGTTGCATCGGCCGTAATGAGCGGCGGATGGCGACTGAAACCACAGGCCGCCTTTCTCTCAATGACGGATGGATATGAAAGCGCTACCCGGAACGGAAGCAAAATCGGCATAGAGATCTATTTGCCAGATCAACAGCAGTATTTGCATATAAAGGCCCTTGCAGAAAGCATGGGATGGAGGTAGGGGTGTCAAGGAAACATGAAGACGGAGAAAATGCATTACCTTTCAGGCGTTAGAGGTTACATTTCCTGATCTTCTCCTCCAAGATACTCCGTTTCGTCGCATATCGTTCCCTTGATACCCTGATAATGGTTGCAGCATTCTTCTCAGTATCTCGCAGGCTATCCGGGGGCAGCGTTATTGCCGAAAAAGCATTCCCTGCGATTCCATCGATCATCAGTCTGAGATAGACATGATATTTGGGCAAGTTACAGAAGTCGTCTTCTACGAAAGTCCCCAGTTCCTTTTCCAACCGTTCTGCATCCTCTGCCCCTACCCTGAAAGAGATAATCGTTCCACAATTGCCGAATATGGCATTTTTCACTTTATCCTCGACCTGCTCGATGTACTGATTTGCCAGAATAAGATTCAGCCGGTATTTCCTGGCCTCACTTAAGATATTGGCAAAGGATTCAGTCGCAAAGTTTTGAAATTCGTCAGTATACACATAGAAGTCTTTTCGCTCTTCTTCCGGAGTATCCACTCTCCCCATGGCTGCCAACTGTATTTTCGTTATCATCATCGCCCCGAGCAGGGCTGAATTGTCTTCCCCGATCCTTCCTTTGGAGAGATTCATTATCAGTATTTTCTGGCTGTCCATAATCTCTCTCACATTAAAGGAGCTCTTTGGTTGGCCGAAGATATTCCTGATTAGGTGGCTGGACAGGAACTGTCCGACCTTGTTCTGGACTGGTGCTATCGCTTCCTCACGATAACGATCATTCCACTTGTCAAAGGTTTTCTGCCAAAAGGCTCTGACTACCGGATCTTCAAGCTCTGAGGCGACCTGTTTTCTGAAAGCTTCGTCCCGCAACATGCGCTGAACTCCCAAAAGAGTGGAATTGGATGTCTCCAGCAAGGCCAGGAGAGTGTTGCGTAAGGTATCTTCCAGTCGTGGTCCCCAGCTGTCATGCCAGATCTTCTTAAAAACTCCGATAAGGCCTGAAGCGGTCAAATGTCTCATTTCAGGGCCGATGTTCTCCATAGGATTAAAGGCTATCGGATAGTCCTGATCGGAAGGATTGAAGTAAATAACGTCATTGATTCGGCTTGATGGAATTGCTTTTAACAGTTTTTCGGCAGTATCCCCATGAGGATCAATATAAGCCACCCCATGGCCTTTCCTGATATCCTGAATGGCCATAGTCTCTAAAAGATTCGTCTTTCCCATGCCTGTTTTGCCGATAATATACATATGCCTTCTCCTGTCATCCTGCTTAATGCCGAACTTCTTTTGCTCGTTTCTGAAGTTTGTTTTTGCAAAAAAGGTAATTTCTGCCATGGCGATATGATTAATTGGTTAAAAATAGAGGGCATACCTGTTAGGGATGCCCTCATGAGTTTCAGACCTTCAAGATCCTGATAAAGGTCTGCAGGTTCTTTACTGCCTGCATGGCTATTTCGTCAAGGTTCTTGCTCTCAGAAGAGAACGATACATATTTGCACTTGTTGAGTAGTGCAAAATGGGCCGCAGAAAGATAAGGCAGTCCGAAATTGCATACTGCCTGCTGCCCGCGGGAGATGAGTTTCACGCAGTCCAGCATATCAGTGGTGAACTGGACTTCCTGTTCCGTATCGATACGGCTGAAGTTGTAGAGATACAGCTCAGGGTTAAAGGAATTATGGAAGACCTGTCTTCCGTCCTTTATCCTGATCCCGTAGTAGGCTATTTTGCTGCCGAGTTCATCAAATACAGTAAAGGCGACGCACCCTGACAGCATAGTCTTTCCCTTTGGCCTGCCGATTCCCAAAGAACTTGCCGTCTCCGCAGATATCCCCTGAAGCTCAAGATACCTGTCGTATTCGAGGTCATAAGAAATGCTGATCGGCTTTTCAATCCTGGAAGCAGGATATGCAACTGCTTTCTCGATCAAAAGTGCCTTGGCTTCGTCCCAGCTCATGACCTTTGTCTCCATGAGCAGAGATATTATCTGTCCTGACCCTTTACAACCAGGACAGTACCAGACATTTTTCTTGTCTCCGTAAGCCCTGATTACAGCCTTTCCTTCCTCACATTTGGTGCAGGGGTAGTGGACATAAGCCCCTGATTGCCCTCCTTCAACTCCGATAACGGTAAGCGCCTTCATGGTATCAATTGCCTGCAACGTCTCGAGATACTTCATGTCTCCTCCTTTGGTTGGGTTGATTGTTATTACTAAGGACCGCGTAATACGGTCCCTGCAAGGAACAGATTGAACGATGGAAATAATCTGAAAGGTCTGGGGAAAGAACTTTGTGCGTATATATTTAACGAGCGGAATTTCGGGATAACCCCAGCCGCCTCTTTGGGCGGCCAGGGTTAAAGAGTGTCGGTCCTTTAGGTTGATGTTTTGCTCTGCACCAGCTCAGACATCAACCGTCATCACGTTGTGCAGTCCCTATCACAGTTAAGCTATCTACCCTAAGGTAGAAGAGTTTCTGTCCCTATCTCTTGGACATCAATGATGACCGGCGCTTCCGGCATGGTGACCGTAAGCATTGGTAGGACCCCAAAATAAACCAGAACAGTCCTGATCTGCTCTGGGCTCCTACCACTTTTTAATAGACAGAAAAGTCTTATATCTGAACTTCAAAGCCTTTATGATTAAAAATCTTTCCGTTTTGTAAAAAACCGGAATAGGTTGCCCCCACAATTCTGTTTGGCTTCCTTCGTAAGGTCTTTCTCACTATTTCGAATAGTTTCTCAAGTCGGGCTTTTTCGCCCTCCGGGCTGTCATAGCGATGTCGCATAAAGAAGATCACCCGGTACGCTCCATGTCCTGAATAATTCTTTTGGATCTTCTCGATCAACTGGTCGTCGTTCATATGTCCATTGTCAAACTCGAAATAGAGATTTTCCATATGAGCATCAGGGTTTTCCCTGATCCATCTGACAGACAGTTGTTCAATACCACCAAGGTTTCTGTCATGCAGAAACTTGGCAAGGCAGTCCCTCAGTTGGTTGTCATGAAGGAAGTGATGGTTTCCCACATCCTTCTTCTTTGTGCAGGGACTGCCATAAACTGCATGGTTACCCTGATCATGCAGTTTCTTTAGACGCATTACCCTCTTGGTTCTGGTCATCTTTTCGAGCTCGGTTCTGATGACTGCAGCCCCGCTGGTCGTAATACATAGAAAAATATACGGGACGAGGGGGCCTGGGGCAACTCCCCAGCTCGGAAGTTTATGATGTCCTGCGTCTAAAGTTCCGAGCTGGGGAGTTGAACATCGAGAGTTCACTCGCCAGGTCTCCCTCTGTCCCTATTAGAAATGGCTTATTGCCGGCCCATATTACTGTGACCGGGCATGCTTGATGTTCTGAAAATTAAAATAGTGTGAGGTATTACGGTAAGGTCTGAATATACCCCTATCTAAAGGTTGCTTATTTTAAAAAGGAAGGGGAAAGTCATTGCCTTCCCCTTGAAATGTTCTACGTGTTTCCGGTCTGTTTTAGTTCCGAAGATTTGTCATCGGCCTTCAGTTCTTCGATAACTGCCTGTCTGCCGATCTCCCTCAAAGGCCTCAGTTCGCATCCGAAACGGGCGATTGCGATCCGCTGCAGTTCCTCGTTCTTCAGATTGTCGTATTGCCAGCCCATCGTCACCTCCTAATAGGGCAATGGTTCTCCGTGGAGCCAGTCATTAAAGCGTTCGGCTATCGGCATTGTCACCTTCTTTTCGTCGATGGTGGCGTTATACTGCTGCCAGCCTTCATAGCACGGCACGATCTTGACGATTGCACCATTTGAGAGGCCAACCTTGACCATTCTTTCACTTTTCTTTGTCTGCCCGATAAACTTTAGGTATCTGATATAGATATTCATGGAAACCTCAGTTTTCTGTGATCGCGGCATGAAGCGATATATGCTTCTCCATAATCACGATCGGCGGGCAGGATTTCAATGCCTCGGTGCAGGCGTTGTAAAAGCTCCACATTGTCCGGGGTCTGAAATCGTCATAGGAGGGCGTGAGCCATTCCTTCTTTACGACCGGCAACTGTCGAGGTGTAAGGATACCGTGTCCGAACATCAGACCTATCATCTTGAAAGCCTCGGTGTTGTCGATCATCCTTCCCTTCATGGTCTCTGAATCCTCGACGATCTTCCGGAAATTCTGCTGGCTCCGGTACAGCGTCGAAATTGCTGCGTCTTCAAGTCCCTGCCAGACGTTCGCGGTATGCTTTCGCATGATCGTGATGTCTCCTGTAAGGGCAAGGTTATCGCAAACGAATACCTGTGCGCCGATGGCAATACCAATTGCCATGCTCTTGTCATAGGAATTCCTGAATCCTATGGAGAGCCCAAGCTCTGTATGGTCGTTCCTGAATGCCAGGACTCCGAACATCTGCTGCCCGTCCCTCGCAAGGGCATACTGCTCATTTGAGAGCGTGAAGCCTTTGAGAATATCTCTTCCGATGGTCGAAAGCGTATCCGCAAGGTTGTTGTGAGGCACCGGGATATAACTGTCCGTGGCCTCTGGTACCGGGACAAGTGCAAGATCGTCCCTTGTTACGATCTGTCCTCCTCTGTGAACAAGTAATGACATGTTGTAAACCTCCTATCAGTGGATTTCCAGACAGAAATAGTCTGGGATTAGGGAAAGCTGGTTTTCATCAATTCCGGGGGCCTCTGTTATAAGAAGCCCCTCCTCCTTTACCTCTATCCGATAACCTGAGACAGATAGCCTTGAGATGTTGTTTGCTTCAAGATACGTCGCTATACTGAACTCAAGATCGGGCAGTTCACCGGCAAGCCTTCGCCGGTGGTACAACTTGCGCACCAACCGCGACAGCTCTGTTCGTGTCATCGACTGCATCCTCCAATGCTTTGTGAATGATCTGGTTGACTAACCTTGTCATAGGGATCTTCATTTCCTTAGACCTTCTGTAGAGAACCGGGATGTACTGCTCTGATATTTTGGGGCTATACATTTTCACCTCGCTTTCTATTTGGGAATTTATAGATATCCCTTTTCTTTGAGTGATACATAGCCATCTCCTATGATCACGTGGTCCAATACTGCAATCCCGATAATCTCTCCGGCCCCTTTGAGGTTTTCAGTTATCGAAATATCATCGCGGCTTGGTGTCGGATCTCCTGATGGGTGGTTGTGAATCAGCAACAAGGAAGCTGCTGAAGAGAGCAATGCGGTTTTGAATACTTCCCTTGGATGGATAAGAGAGCCGGTCATGGTCCCTGCTGATACCCTGTCTATGCAGAGTATTCTGTTTTTTACGTCCAAATGCAGAGCAATAAAGTGCTCCTTTGTCTCCTGTTGCAAAAAACTGAACAGGCTAAAAACTGTTTGAGCATCACTGATGATTTTTGAAACGTATTGCTCAGTTCCCTCCTGGATGGTCAGTTTTTCATAGACTGCCTTGATTACTTTGAAGTGTGTAGTGCGGCTGTTTTCTAAAAGAACTTTCGGCATACCTCCTCCTAATAGCAGCTGTGGCAATAGGTCTGGATTCTCCCTCCGCCTATTGATACGATGATGAGTGTGTTGGCCAGGTTATGGCCGACGGTGCAGAAATGTCCGCAATCGAGCCTGATTCTGTTGCCTGACAGAAGCAAGGCCAGATCACTGCTTGCAATCTCTTTGCTCATGGTTTTCACCTCCTTTTGGTTTTAATACCCTGATTGCCGGAGACAATATGAAGGAAAGGCGCAAACGTGCGACTGGCGTGGAATCAGAAAATAGATTTCCTTGACTGTCAAGACCGATCAATTGGCCCCGGCAATCAGGGTATTAGAGGAGGGTTATAGAAGAAGATTTGAATACGTCTTAGTTCATACAGGCAAGGCGGGATTATATTTCACTTTTTTTCATTTGGGGTCTTGACAGGATTTTCGGGCTTATTAAAGCGCCAAGGGGCGGAGAAGAAGTGACATACTTTTCCTCCGCCCCGTCTGGCAATCCTAATGAACCTTAATTTTTGAGAAGAGCCGCTTCTTGATCCGGCATTCTGGACAGGTGCCCAGTATGTTGCTACCCTGATCTTCTGTTTTATTCCAGATCAGTCCGCACTCCTGGCAGACACCTGTTTTAGGCATATAAGGCTCATTATGATCGGCGTGTTTCTCTTCACCGGCAAATGCCAGTGAAAGGGCCTGGGCTACTGCTGTCTCTTCTGCTCCTTCCAGAACATAAGTCTTCCGAAAGATAAATCGACTCTCCGAAAGTGCTGGAGCATGCCCAGTGAAGAAACGGGCTGGATTTGCAACGTCCGGGGTGACTGTTGCCCGGTAGAATGGCCATCCGAGCATCTCGACCTGTTCGGTCCAGATGCAGCCATTGGGGTGCTGCTTGTTAAAGAACATAAGCCTTTCGGCTACCGGCAGTGTTTGTTTTGTTTTTGTTTCTGTTTTTGTCTTAGGGGGTTGTTCCTGAGACATAACATTTGGGATTAATGATTAACTATGGACAGTAGCACACTGGCAGAATCTGTCAAGAGGAGGAGAATGAATTGAGGAGGAGAATGAATAAAAAGAAGGCCGAGCTTCAGTGAGCCTCGGCCAAGCTTTGAGGATGCAATATCTACTTTTCTTTTCTGACGCCCTTGAATGGCTTATCATCAGCCTTCTGGTCTGCAAAGCGGCCGGTGTCGCTATCACGCTTTATCCAGCGGTCGTTCTGCGGATTGTGCGTCTGACTACGATCTTTTACAGCACCGATACGATGACCGTCCCCATAGGGTTTGTTTTTTGCCATTGATTAGCACCTCCTTTTTTATATGATTTCTTCGTCGCCTGCATCTACGTCTTCACTGCTGGCTTCCAGATCGAGCATCTTGATCTCCGGAAGGGATGAACCGATGATACCCTGCATATCTCCGTACATCCCTGAAGTGCTCATGATTACCTTTTCAATCTGACGCTCTCGTTTCGCCCACATTTTTGTTGTCGCCCGTTTTTCCTTATCAAGGTCCGCTTTTATGGTAACGAACGCCTCAACAATGGCCTCGACTTTATGTCTGAAGGACGGACCTGATAGATAGTTGTAAAGAAGTTCCATTTTTTCGTCCTTATTTGTAATCGATAACGTCGCCTGATTGACCTGTATCAAGGTAGACCTAAGGAGTGCTGCTACATGGGTGGCGATGGCCGGGGTGGTTACCCATATTCCTTCGACTTCGCCAAAGGTATGCATACCTTTTGGGAGTGCCTCCGTAACGATGACAGCGATCTCCGCTCTCACTTCTCTCTGATCGTTTTTCAGCTTTTCGATCCATCCGTCGCTCCAAGCCTTTGTCCTCTTTGTCTCCCATATGATGGTTCCGCAATTCTGACCTGCGGAACTTATCACCCTTTGAAGGATGTCGGCGCCTCTCATGCCTTTTGACACCGGCTCGACACAATCGAATGGAAAGCAGGTTTTCAGCAGCACCTCAATGTCCAGTTCCAGCACCTCGCCCTGTGTCTGCATTGAACCTTGTTCAGCCTTCCTCTTGAGATCATCTATTGTTTTTCGCATGTCATCAAGCTGTTTGTCTTTTTCAAGATCCTTCATCCTGTGATTCTCGGTAAACTGCTCTACAGCCTTATCTCGAATCTTCTCTCGTTCCTCATCTATCTTCCTGGCCACCTCCAGCTCAAGACTTTTCTGACGATCATCGAGTTCTCTTGCCTTCTTCCTGAGTTCCAGTTCGTTATTCTGAGATTCTTTCAGTCTCTGGTCTTTTGATGCAATTTGCCCTTGAAGATCCTTGAGTTCCAACTTCATGGCAGATTCAGCCTCTGCCTTCGCGGTTTGCCTCAGCTTTGTCTCTTCAATCTTCAGCTGCTCCGCCACCTGCTGAGCTACCGTGTTTCTTGCGACCTCGATTTCTCTGAGCTGTCCTGCAACCTGCTTCTCCCTTTTAGTGATGGCGAGTTCTCGCTCACGCGCTTCAATCTCAAACTCTTTCTGCAGCCCCTCCCTAATCTGGTGAGAGAGTGTTTCTGTCAGCGGTATTTCTTTGTTGCAATGGGGACATAGAATTGTCTGTTCCACTTTATTCATCCTCCTATGCCGCCATCTTCAGTGGGGGCATAACCTCTTCAACATCATCAGGTTTCTTTGTTCCATAAATGACCCAGTCTGCTGCAATGCGTCCATACGTCTGAAGGCAGCTGATAATTCGGTCATCAGCCTCAATACCTTCAATATGCAAATGATCCTCGACATCTTCGTTAAAATAGGCATAACTTACATACCTCTCAATACAAGCTTCTTCGGAGAAATCTAACTCTTCCATCCTGACCTCCTCATCAGTACACGCGTATTCCTCTTTCTTCGCACAGTCTGCAATGGAATGCTAGGGGCCTGATTTCCAATATATTGATTTTGTCAGTGGTAGTCTCTCTCTTCTCCATATGAACGCAGAGTGTGTAATAGATCTCTTCCGGAAAGATGTCACTCCCACAGGAGCTGCATCTGATATCGCTGGTATTTTTAGTTCCCTTCGTTGTTGATAAGGTTAAGTCGATCATGCCATATGCATTGCAAAGGTAATGCCAGGATCGAAAAACAGCCAATGTTTGGCATTTAACGAAAATAACCTATTCATTTATAAGAGTTTTCGCTGGAACGTTTTGAGTCTGGGATTCTTGGCCATGTTCTTTAATATGATGTTTATGATAATAATTATTGTAATTAACAAGATTATTTGTGTAATATTCAGCATGATTAATAAAGTCTTATTTGCTTGGATAGGCAAAACCGACCTGCGAGCCTCGCTGGGGGAACTGGGGGATGGGCTTGGACCAATCGGCCAGGCTGTCAGCAAGCGCTCTTTTTCCTGTATTGCCCTTATCTCAAATTACAAAAAGGAAGAAGAAAAGCATTTTATAGATTGGCTTAAAACGAAGACATCTGCTCTTGTCCTTAGACATCATGTGGAATTATCCAGCCCTACAGACTTTAAAGAGATTTACGAGTCTGCTACAAATACTATAAATGAAGTAAAAATGAGACTCGGGTCAAAAGAAATGCAGCCAACTTATCACCTAAGCCCCGGCACACCAGCTATGGCTGCGGTATGGATACTTCTCTCAAAGACATCACACCCCGCTGAACTTATAGAATCTTCACAGGAGAAGGGAGTAAAGACCGTATCCCTACCTTTCGAGATATCGGCTGATTATGTTCCCGATATTCTGAAGCCCGCTGACGATGAAATTCTTAAGCTTACCCAAGGCCTACCTCCTGAGTCTCCTGAGTTTGGGGCAATCATTCATCGCTGCAAAGAGATGAAGCGAGTTATCGCTCAAGCACGAAGGCTTGCTGTCCATGATGTCCCTGTTCTTATACAGGGAGAATCCGGCACTGGCAAGGAGCTTTTCGCTCGTGCTATTCATACGACAAGTCCAAGGATGGCTAATCCCTTTGTTGCAGTCAACTGTGGATCAATACCGCCTGAGCTCGTAGAGTCTGAGTTTTTTGGTCACACAAAAGGTGGCTTTACGGGGGCGATTTCCGATAGGAAGGGCTATTTTTCTGCCGCTGATGGAGGCACCCTTTTCCTTGATGAAATCGGAGAGTTGCCCCTTCCTGCACAGGTAAAGCTTTTGAGAGCAATACAAGAAGGCATGATCACTAAGGTCGGCTCCAGTAAGACGGAGTCTATTAATGTAAGAATCATCGCAGCGACCAACCGAAACCTTATAGAAGAGGTTGCATCAGGGAGATTCAGGGAAGACTTATTTCACCGTATTGCCGTTGGCGTACTGTATCTACCGCCACTTAGAGACCGTCACGGAGATCTTAACCCAGCTATCGAGCACATCCTTGAAAGTATTAACCGAAAGTTCGAGGATAGGCCAGGCTGGAAACATAAGAATATTTCTGCAGGCGCAAGAAATCTTATGCACCAACACCCTTGGCCAGGCAATGTCAGGGAACTCTATAATACTCTTTCGCGGGCTGCTATCCTGATCGCAGGTGAGACAATAGAAACTGACGATATCCGTGAGGCATTATTCCCTGTGAGCAGTTCTCAAAATAACCAAGAAAAAATGCTAAATCGCAATCTGGGCAACGGTTTCAGCCTGCCTGACATGCTTTCAGATGTGGCGCGTCACTATTTGAAAAGAGCGGTTGTGGAAAGCAAAGGAAATAAGACAAAGATTGCCTCGCTGTTAGGCTTATCAAACTACCAGACGGCAAGTAACTGGTTAAAGAAATATGGGATCGAGGAGTGATGGCACGACGATTGCTTTATAATCAATTATCATGGAGAACAGTCATCAATGAATGAAAAAGAGACGTGCAAGCAGATAATTGAACCGGCACTGCAGAATGCTGGCTGGGATTTAGAAGCACAGCTACGCATAGGTCCGGGTCGCGTCAATCTCACTGGCGAAACACTTACTTCAATGTACGATGAGACGCAGGCAATTATTGCAGACTATCTCCTTCGATATCGTGGTATCCCTCTCGCCATTTTGGAAGCTAAGGCAAAGTCTGAAGACGCGGCCGACGGCATGCAACAGGCATCACGCTACGCGCACCGCTTATTAATTCGTTTCTCGCTTGCCTCTAACGGACATCATTGGATTCTTACTGATAACGATACCGGAAAATACGAAACGCTAACAACCCCACCTACACCTGAAGACATAGTTGGGCGAATGGGTGTCAACATAGACTGGGACCGGTGGGCAAGTTCCTTTATTGCTGGCCTTCATGTTGACCAGGTTTCTCGCAAAAAGGTCCGCCCATATCAGGAAATGGCGATTGCAAAAACACTATGGCAATTTGCGCAGGGCAATCCACGTGCCCTTTTGTTGATGGCAACAGGCACAGGCAAGACATTCACTGTATTTCAGCTCATTTGGAAGATGCTGAACAGCAATGCTCTTAAACGTCAGCATATCCTATTCCTTACCGACCGGAACAGTCTTAAAGATCAGGCCTATCGGGCATTTGCTGCTTTTTCGGCGGACGAACGGGTCACTATTGATAAGGAAACTATATCTCAGGGCCAGCATCTTGTCGGCAAGATTTTCTTCGCCAACTATCAGAATCTCGATGAGGAGTTAAATGGCAAAAAGCTCTATGAATACTACGATCAGGATTTCTTCGATCTTGTCGTAATTGATGAGTGCCATCGGTCGGGTTTCGGTGACTGGTTTGGCGTGCTGGAGCATTTCAGCGGTGCACTTCAGCTCGGACTGACTGCTACGCCGCGAGAACTGGAAGAAGCCAGCCGGCCGCTGACCGCTGAAGAAAAACGGCGAGACACTTATGATTACTTTGGTGAGCCTATTTATATCTACAGCCTGAAACAGGCTATTGAGGATGGCTATCTTGTTCCTTATCTACTGGAAGAACGTATTACTAATGTTGATGAGGCTGGCTACACCGGTCCTGACGGCAAGCACTATACAACTGCAAACTTTGAACGCGATATTCGTATGCCTGACCGGACAAAGGCGATCGCTGAAGATCTTTGGGAAATTTCTGGAAAGTATGGGCTGCGCGATGATAAAACAATTATATTCTGTGTCGACGACACTCACGCAGCATTCATGGCCCAGGAGTTACGCCGCCTCTCCGGCGATAATGACTACGCAGCTCGTATCACTCGGGCTGAACGAAATAGCCATCAGCTTGAGCGCAATTTTGCGATTGTTGGTCCCAGTAATCCGCGTGTTGCAGTTACTGTGGATCTTTTGACTACCGGTTATGATGCCCCTGATGTAAAAAACATTGTCTTTGCGAGACCGCTGCGCAGTTCAATTCTCTACAAACAGATGAAGGGACGCGGCACCCGCCTTTGCGAGGACATTAATAAGCGCTACTTCACTATTTTTGACTATTCGGGTGCAAGTCAACTTGAAGATGCCGAGTTCGATGGACATCCTGCCAACCAACAAAAGGGAACGCTGCCAAAGTCCAAACCCAAAAAGAAGAGTGAAGACTCAGCTCCTAAGCCGGTGGGGGAAGGTGTCTCAGTCATCATTTCGGCTACAAATCGATACATCTGCCTTGCAGATGGCCGTAAGATTCCCTTTGAGGAATACACTGAGCAGTCCCGAGAGTTCATCTTGGATGTGTCTACTAAAAGCATCGATGAATTGTTATCCATCTGGATTGACAAGAAAAGTCGTCAGGAGCTTCGTGAAGAGTTACGCGATCATGATATATATCCATCGGCTTTTCGTCATTACCTGGAATTGCCGCAGACTGATGATGTCGATATTCTTGCCAAGATTGGATTTGACCTGGTCCGTGTTCCTACCCGCCATCAGAGGGTAGACAGGTTCTGGCAGAAGGATAAAGCATGGCTGCTTTCCCACTTTGGGATGGCACTTCCTAAAACAGCAGAGATCATTCCTTTTCCAAAACCGAATCCGGTTTCTCTTCCTTTGGCTGCCGAAGCTCCGGCAATCTACAAAACAGATGGTCAGCATAAACTTGAATTCTGGGAAACCGCGTTGGACCATTATGCACTTTTCGGAATAGACGACCTGGAGCAAGCGCGCACCTACGGCGCACCCCAGTTTGTCGATCAGTTCGGCAGCTTTCAGTCACTGACCCGCCATTACGGCGGTGCTCAATTATTAAAAACAGACTTAGAGGCAGTAAAAAAACATCTCTATGTCCCAATGAAGGCATAATTAAGGAAGGCTCAAAATAATGACCAAGAAGATAGATCATCGTCGTCAGGAAGTCCAGCAAATCGTCAAGAATGCCTGCGACCAGCTTAATGCAGAAGGCGTGGATGCACGCAATTATGTGGAGCAGCTGGCCTGGCTGTTTTTCCTAAAGGCATTTGATGAGGCTGAAGCGCGTCGCGAGGAAGAAGCATCCTTTGATGATAAGCCGTATGAACGTCGGCTATCAGGTAATTACGCTTGGTCGGCTTGGGCTAGGGATACAGACCATCCTGACGAGATGTTGGAATTTGTTACGGGCAAGCTCTGGACGAAGCTCACCAGTCCTGATCCGAAGAAAGGTTTGGGCGATGATCTGTTAGCCCAGCGGTTCCGCCGCATTTTCGATAATGTGCGTAACTATTGCCGGCGAGGCGTATCTTTTGCAAAGGTCGTCCAACAGGTCGATAAGCTGCACTTTGCCGATGACACAGATGTGCATGTGCTGTCAGAGATTTATGAGGACCTCCTGAAGCGCGTTGCAGCTGACTCGGCTGGGTATGCAGGTGAGTTCTATACCCAGCGGCATGTTATTCGTGCAATGGTGGCGGTTGTTCGACCGAAGTCAGGTGACCGGGTATACGACCCCTGTTTTGGTACAGCCGGATTTCTTGGAGAGGCTGCAGACTTCATCCGCAAGAATGGCTCGCTTAGCGGTAAGGACCTTGATAATCTCCAGAAGAACACTTTTTACGGTATGGAGATTAAGCCACTCACTTACCTGCTCGGTACCATGAACATGATACTCCACGGGATCGAGGGTGCTAATCTGGAGCTGACCAATACATTGGAAATCCACAGCCAGAATGTCGGAGAGAAGGATAAATATAGTGTAATTCTTGCAAATCCTCCCTACGGTGGCAAAATGGATCAGACTATGCAGACTAATTTCCGTGTTAAGTCCGCTGCGACGGAATGCCTCTTTGTCCAACACATCATGGCCAACCTGGCCAAAGGCGGCCGCGCTGGCGTGGTCATTCCGGAAGGGGTGCTATTCCGTGGTGGGCCGGATCAGAAAGTCCGCAAGGAATTGATCGAGCAATTCAATGTCCATGCTATCCTCTCGCTTCCTGCAGGATGTTTCTTGCCATATACAGGCGTAAAAACCAATGTCATTTTCTTCGACCGGCCTAAGGACGGATCGGGAACAAAGAACGTCTGGTTCTATGAACTTACCAACGATGGATTTGAGTTAAAGCAGACTCGTAAATCTATTGAAGGCAATCAGATCCCAGATTTCCTTTCCAAGTGGGAGAAACGAATTGAGGGAGAGAACTCCTGGACAGTTCCCGTGGAGCAGATCATTGAGCGTGGTTACGATCTTTCAGCTAAGAACCCGAATCGGAAGGACGATTACGAGCACCGGCCAGCACTGGAGTTGGTGCAATCTATTAAAGCCAAGGAAAACCGAATCATGGAGCTTCTTGATGAATTGGAAGCAATCCTGGAGGCTAAGCAGTGACGGCATGGCCTTCAAAGCCGATAGGCAATCTGTGCAACTTGATCAATGGGCGTGCCTTTAAGCCCTCAGATTGGGGTGTATCAGGATTGCCTATTGTTCGGATTCAAAACCTTAATGACCATTCAAAACCTTTTAACCTTTATAAGGGCAAATTTGTCGAGAAGCATCTTATCGATAATGATGCAATCTTGCTTTCATGGTCCGGTACTCCCGGGACATCTTTCGGATGCTTCCGATGGATGCGAGGCCCTGCGATATTAAATCAGCACATCTTTAAGGTGATCGTTAATGAGGAAATAATAGATGGTGATTTCTTCATTTATGCCGTTAATAGTAAATTGGAAGAGATGATTCGCCAATCTCATGGTGGTGTTGGTCTTCAACATATCACGAAAAGTAAATTGGAGGCAATCCGACTTCCCGTGCCACAGCTCGTAGTGCAGCGCCGCATTGTTGCTCGCATTAAGGAGTGCCTGGAACGGATAGAGGAGATAGAGAGCTTACGTGCTACGACTACGCAGGAGCATGACTTCTTATTGGAGTCTTTAATCGAGGCTGAGTTCCAGCAAGTCGATGGAGAGCCGGTATCTTTGAGCGAAGTCTGTTCTATCACGTCGATCCTTGTTGATCCACGAAAGGGCGCATATCTCGATCTGCCGCACGTTGGGGGAGCGAACATAGAGTCAAAGACTGGATGGCTGCTCGACATCAAAACATCGCGTGGCGAAAAATTAAAGTCGAGCAAGTTCGTTTTCGATGAAACAATGGTGCTCTATAACAAGATACGACCTTACCTTATGAAGGTGGCGCGTCCTGACTTCAAGGGGCTATGCAGTGCAGATATGTACCCTTTGGCACCAAACCAGGATAGGCTTACGAGAGACTACTTATTTTACTTGCTGTTGTCTCGAAACTTTACACAGTATGCGATTGGTGGATCAAACCGAGCGGGTATGCCAAAGGTGAATCGTGAACATCTTTTTGCCTACAATTTTATATTACCTCCAGTGGAGCAACAGGTTCGGCTAACTCAAGTAATGGATTCAGCAGCCTCCGCCATCGGAGAGCTTTGCAGTGATATGCGTGCCAGTGCCTTGGAGTCATCGGCTCTTCGACAATCCATTCTGCGTAAAGCTTTTGCAGGAGAATTGTAACCATTATGGCTTATCCACCGTCAGTAAATGTGATCTCGCAATTAATATTTCGTATTCGAGAAGATAAGATACCTGCACATGAAATGGGCGTGGCTCTTGCCGCGCTTATCTATCTGCGCTGGGCCGACTTTCAGGAGTCTGAGCAGGAGGCTATTGCCGCCTTTGACGATGTTGAGTATGAGCCTGTCTTGCCCGTTTTATTGCACTGGCGGACCTGGCATATGTTTTCGCCAAAAGAGGTTCATGAACTTTTCAGAGGACGTCTCCCCCAGATGTTAGAAGGCCTGAATAATTCCCGCTATAACCATTTGGCGACTCATCTGCACCGTATTGCCTCAGCTGTGAGACTTCTGGGTCAGCTATCCCCAAGTTCGCTTGATGTGATGATCCGTTGGCTTGCTGACCAGCCCTTTGAGACTCAGAGCAACCGCCGGGCCTTGCTGGATGTTTTTGACTCATTGTTGCAGATGCTACTTGCAAATAATCAGTATGCGAATAATCGGTTCTTCGGTGAGTTTCATACGCCTGCCCATATCACGCGACTGCTTATTGAAATAGCCTCACCAAACTCTGGCGAGAGTGTGTATGACCCATGCTTTGGTACATCGGGATTTCTTACAGCGGCATATGACTACGTAACGGGCAAGAAGAGTAATGGATTTAACCGTAATGGCGATCCACTGCTTAGGATAGCGGGCGTTGAAATAAACTCTAACGCATATTTAATCGGTCTAACCCGTCTTGTACTCGCCGGCGTTGATGATCCTCAGCTTGAGATGGGAAATAGTCTTGAGCGTCTGCCTTTTAGTAATCCACAGCGCGATGGCTTTGATCTGGTAATACTTAATCCTCCTTGGGGAGGGCGGCAACATCCATCGGGATTAGACCACTTCCCTGTGCGGACCTCAGACTCTACAGGTTTGTTCATCCAACATTCTCTTTCACAGTTGCGGCCCCAGGGGCGGGCTGTAATCATTGTCCCTGAAGGTTTTCTTTTTAGGGGCGGTGCGGAACAACGACTGCGAAGAATGCTTTTGGAACAGCATGCTGTTGAAGCGGTGGTTTCCCTGCCGACGGCAGCTTTTATGCCATACACATCGATAAAAGCGAGTATCCTTGTGCTCAAGCGAGGAGGTCAAACAAAACAGATTCGGATGTTGAATGCTGATTCCTATTTCAAAAAAGGAAAAGGAAGGCAGCCTGCAACTATATCTGACGACAAGGTATTACAGCTTGCGGAGGATCTGCGTTCGCTTCAAGCCACTGAAAATAGCTGGGATGTGGATATCGCAGCGCTTGCTGAGGCTGAATGGGACTTTTCTCCCCGCCGTCGTGATAAAGCCGGATTGTCTGGCGTATTAGATGCGCTTCGATCAAAAGTAGAAGTGCAGCTACTCAGGGAATGCTGTAATATCGTTGTCGGGCGAGCCGTGAAGTCAACAGATCTTATAGATAATATCGTTAACAAAGATTGGGTCAACATATTAATTCCATATGTCCGTATCAAAGATGTGCAGCGCGGGCAGGCAACAAAGGGTTCTTCCTGGTTATCTCCGGAAGCGGCTTCTTCTGTGGAGGCCAACTGGAAGCTCCGTGCTGGTGATGTTTTACTCTCTAAATCCGGCACTATCGGAAAGACGGGAGTAGTACGAAATGGCGCTGTCGGCGCTATCGCCGCCTCTGGCCTATTTGTCATCCGACCTGATCAGGACCGGATAGATCCCTATTTTCTCCTTGCATACTTTGAAAGCTCAGAGTGCCGCGCATGGTTTGCTTCGAAGGCGCGAGGAGCCACTATACAAAACCTTTCTAAAAACGTTCTCGATGAACTGCCAGTCCCTGTGCCGCCATTGCAGATGCAGCATCGCGTTGCTGAAGAATACCGGGACAATAAGGTCGACGCGCTGACGTTCCTGAGCAAGCTGATGACCGAAGGCGAAAGCGATCCTATTGTTGAGTGGCTTGATAAGTTCTATACAAACTTCCCAGCTATTACGGATTCTTTTAATGATCCGCGCGATCTTACTCTCTTGGATCGCCTATCCGACGAAGTTCGTTCCATTCGCAATGCGACCGCACATGACCGATTTGGTCGAGGGGATGCACACCTCGTGGCATGGCTACTCAAATTCAATGAGGCTCTGGCTGGCCTGCGTGGAGTGAAGAGTATTCCTCGCGGTTCCGGGTTACTCAGCGTATTGCAAGAGTCGACTCGTCAAATGGATAATGTGATGCAGATGGTTAGAGGGCAGCAGCGTGAAGAACACATGGCTCAAACCCTGACCAAACTTGTTCAAGAATGGTTAGTTATGGTGAGCTCAGCTTTGTTAAACGATGTAAAGCTAATCTTGAGCACGGAAACAGGATCGTTGAGAGCGGGGGAAATGCTGGATATTTCACTCCAGGTCGATAACCAGGGTCCTTTGCCGCTTCGAGAGGTGCTCATAACTACCTCGCCTGATTTCGGCCACGGTGAGTTTAATTTTCTTGCAGAAAATTCGAAGATTGCAGTTAATCTGTCTGGTGTCGGCCCAAAGGTGACCGGAACTTTCACAATTGTAGCAGATTGGTCTGCCCTAACTCTTGACGGGCAACGAGTGACGGGCTCACGTGAGCTTGCATTTGAGATCAGAGAAGCAATTACTTTATCTGCTGAACCTGTCATAGATATGGGCGGCAGTCCGTATGTTTGCGGAGACCCGGTCAAACCGGATCGCAATGACGTATTTTTCGGTCGTGAGGAATTATTGGATCAGATACGCCGGCAGATCATGCTGAGTGGAAATGTAGTTTTACTTGAAGGGAACCGAAGGGCTGGCAAATCTTCCATATTACGTCACCTTGAGGGGATAGAAGCCGTTCCTGGCTGGCTGGGTGTATACTGCAGCCTTCAAGGTACGGAGGGAAGTCGGGAAGGTGCGGGCGTACCTACGGTAGAGGTTTTTCGAGGTATCGCGATTAGCATTGCGACAAGCTTACAAAGGCTTGGAGCTGAGACACCGTTGCCGGATGGGTCTATTCTTCCCCCAGGGAAAAGACTCGGCATTACCGATGCTTGTATTGCTGGAATCAAGGAGACCTCCCCATTCTCGTATTTTCGTGAGTATATCGAGATTGTTCTTGAAACGCTCGCACAGAAAAAACTTGGGCTGCTGTTAATGCTGGATGAGTTCGACAAGCTTCAGGAAGGTATTGATAGCGGTATCACATCCCCTCAAGTTCCTGAGAACATACGGTTTCTCGTTCAGACCTATCCGCATTTCTCTGCAATACTCACAGGCTCACGACGACTGAAACGTTTACGAGAAGAATATTGGTCTGCATTATTTGGACTTGGGACACGTTTTGGAGTCACCTCTCTGCCACCTGATTCGGCAGGGCATCTTGTGACGGAGCCTGTAAAGGGGCGGCTAACCTATTCAAAGGAAGCTGTTGATCGCGCTATAACGCTGACTGATAGGCAGCCATACCTTTTACAGTGCCTCTGTAATCGAATATTCGATATGGCCGCACAGCTCAAGACTCGTTCTATTACACTTGATTTGGTCGAACGCGCCGGAGATGCATTGGTTGAGGATAATGAGCACTTTGCAAGCTTATGGGATTATGCCGGCTCAGATCGCCGCCGCTTTATTCTTGCTCTCTGCCAGCGAGAGGGGAAGAGTCCTGACTCCTTCCGTTTGGGCGTTATTCAGGAACAGCTGGTGAATTGTGGAATTGAGGTGGAGGACGAGAGGATTATAGCTGATCTCGAGTTTCTCCGAGAATTAGAGTTGATCGACCTTGTAGGGGAATCTTACGTTCTCTCCATTTCGTTAATGGGAACGTGGATTGAAAGACAACAGGACTTTGCTGTCCTTATGAGTAAGGCAAGGTCTGAAACGGAGGATCTACATGAGTGATTTAACATTTCCAATCCTGGGGACAGACATTCCGCCAATGCTTGGCCGGACCAAGATTATGCAGAGACTTTGGAGTGACCTGACGAAAGCCACACCCAGCAACCTGTCCATAATCGGTCCAAGGTTCGTTGGCAAAACCGTAATTATGAATGCCCTATCGCAACGAGCAGAACGCGAAGACTCACCCTATGAGTTTGTGCTTTACTGGCATCTTGGCCATGATACTCCAAGATCTGATAGTGACTTTATTACTCAACTTTGCGATTTGCTTCAAAAAAAACTGGCGTCTATTGATAATAAATATGCTGAACATGAAGCATACCTTGGTAAGCACTCGTATAACCACCTTAAGGAGGTTACTGACTTACTTACTTATGATGCTAAGCCTATTCTCATGATTTGGGATTGTTTAGACAAACCATTAGGTCAAGGGAATATATCCGGCGACCTCTGGAACCAGATGCGAGGAATATTCTACGGAACGCAGCACAAAATAGTTACTGCAACGCGAAAGCCTTTAAGCGAGCTCATTCGAAGTGAGGACGCTCTTGATAGCCCATTCTGGAATATCTTTGATATGAATCTTGTACGTGTCGAAGCCTTCGATGATGCTGATTGTGAAACAATTATAAACACACTACATAGTCATTCTTTCCAGCCAGGCGCTAAAACCGAGCTAATTAACTGGTCTTCTGGTTTTCCTCCTTTTTTTCTTGGCTTGCTGAATCATATAATTGCTGACAAGCCTAACGGATCTATTGACAATGCATGTGTGAATAGTGCGGCATCAAAAGCTGCAGAAACTTTATCTCCTATGATTAGTGCGCTTTGGGTGGATTGCCCAGCTTCTGCTAAAGATATCTATGTTCACTTAGTGGAGCGTGGCGACCTGCCATTAAAAGATATCGGGAAGGATGCCCGGGCTTGTTTAATTGAAAAAGGTTTTGCAAAGGAGTCTGGCAACAAGCTCGCATTCTCAAGCCGAATGTTACAACAATATGTTGTGGGTTCTGGTTCCGACACAGGAAGCATGGCTCGACTGTTCGGAACTTGGGATGATTACAGGTCAAATATCCGAAGTCTGTTGGAACGTCGACTTGCCCAAATAGCACGTTTTGATGATCGCTTGTATGTTTTCGTTGCCCGCGCGATTCAAGATATCCCAGACCTCCCCGACGTTTGTCTCAATCATCTAACAAGCATTGAAGAACGTGCCCTTGATCTGATATGGCAACGTGAATTTGGGTCGACAAAAACGATACCCCAAAATCTTATCGATTTTTGGGCTTATGCTGCACCTTCAGACAAAACCGCGCAGCGCCTAAAAGAGCAGGCTGTTACATCCGTGCCCCCTGATCGCTGGCTCCAGTGCGGCATTTTGCAACTCTTAACAGGAAGTAAACAGGGAGTCGATTATCGAGCTCAACATGTAACGAAGGATACGTATGTCTTAATCAATGCGTTGCACAGCTTTCGTAATCGAAATCAACACTCCGAGGGGCAGGACATGCATGTCGGCGTCGCCGTAGCTGCGATCACGACCTGCTTGGAGCTCTTGTCGTGCTTGGAGAGGGAGTTGGCACCATGACTTATTCTTTATCGTCAGGCAATTTCAATATTGTGTGGCTTAACATTTTTGTTTAATAATTTAATCTTATTGGAGGGGCTGTTACATGTACGACAAAATTAAAGAAGAAATAAAACAGGATTATTACAAGCAAAACTTCCCGAACGAGGGGCAGAGATTTGTCGCTTGGTATTTAATGAATATCCATCTGAGGGATAAGAATGAGACCAAAGATTGTATTACTGATGGACCAGACGATAAACAGATAGACGCAATCGTTATAGATGACGATAAGGCCACAGTATTTGTGATTCAGGGTAAGTTTATAGGGTCAGACAAAGTCGATGCTGCTCCGTTACGAGAGGTGCTTTCTTCCTGGATACAGCTTAAAGATCTCGTGAGACTTCAGGAAGTGGGGAATATTAAGCTTAAAAGAAAGCTGGCTGAAGTAGCGACTGCTCTTGAGGATGATTACGATGTCTCATTTGAGCTTATAACTACTTCTTCACTTACCGATGCTGCTAAAACAGATTTAGCGACTTTTCAGGAGCAACTTGCAAATGCAGAAGACCTTGCGGCGACTATCCATCTTGTGGACCAGGATGAACTAAGGCGTCGTTATGATATGGCACTTGAAAAGGACAACCCCAGTATTAGGCATACGATAAAACTCGAACCGAATAAATACCTGAAAATGGACGTTGGAGGAACACAGGCAGTTCTGGCTGCTATTCAATTGAAAGACTGCCTAAGTTTTCCGGGAGTTAAAGATGGAACATTGTTCCAAAAGAATGTGCGTCAGTCTCTTGGTCTTAATAACGCTGTCAATAAGGGTATTAAGAACACGATATATGGAGACAAGCACCGTGATTTCTTCTTTTTTCATAATGGGATAACAGCTATCTGCAATAAAATGACGTTCAATGCTGAGAACAACCTTGAGCTCCAAGGGTTAAGCGTCGTGAATGGTTGCCAGTCCCTAAACACTATCCTGTCATGTAGTGAACGCGTAAAGACTGTATTAGATACATACATAATGTTCAGATTTTATGAGATCCCGCAAAGAGACAGGGCTGATAGAATCAGTATTTCCACTAACTCCCAGAGCGCTGTTAAGCCTCGTGATTTGCGAAGCAATGACAAGAGAGTGCTCAATCTGAAAAGGGTCTTTGAACAGAAATATGCAGCTGGGTATTTCATAACAAAAAGGGGAGAAGCCCCGCCCGCGGAAAAAGACAGGAATTATGTTCTGGATCTTTCTGACTTTGGAAAATACCTTATATCATGGCATTCACAACGGCCCAATATCGCCTATAGCGAAGCCAAAATATTTGATAAGTATTTTGAGCAGTTATTCAAACGGAATGAAGAGTATAAACCTGAAAAGGCACAGGCACTTAATTTTTGGATGACTGAGATTATGAAAGGATGGGTCCCCGCCAATCCATTGGGATTGAATGAATCGTTGTTGGCCATGAAGGCGTATGCGCCGTTCCATCAGCTCTATGCGACCTCTATATGTTTTTCAAAATCGAATAACCAGATTGATCGAGTGCCTAATCCATTTGCATGCTGGGAGCGAGTACAAAGCAAGGGCCTGGTTGAGCAAATAGTGCAAATTGCGGGAACATGTCTCAATACTGCACTTGAAGCTGCGGCTAATGAGCCCTTGCCTCAAAATCGAGTCTTTAGCCCTCAAAACTGGATAAAAACTAAAACTTGCCTATCGGGAATAAATGCTGCCGTCGGCCAGTATTTCGCAATGCTCCCCTCAATGCCCGGAGGAAAAGAGCTGAGCAAAAATCTCAGAGAATCGCTTGCCCTACCGGTGGAAGATTTTGAATACAGATGGGCAGCCGATTGAAATAGACTCCTTATTAAAATAGATCGCTTTGGATCTGATGTTGATGAGGCCATTAAAGAAAAGAGGTGATTAGATTGCAGAAAATACTATTTTTGAACGTCGGTTGGATGAAATACTACACAGGGATCACAGACGATCAGATTGTTGGCGGCGGGTCTTTTGTTCAGGAGCATGGATTTGGACACGAGATTTTTAATTATCAGTCTTACAGTGGTCACTTGTATGGCTATGTGCAACCAGTAGGAAAGACGATAAGAATAGAAAGACTTGGAGCATTAGAACAAGACGCATCTATCAATGACGTCCTTGTTGTTTGGGTTTCAAGATCGCCTGTAGGAGGGGTTTATATAATTGGATGGTATAAGAATGCAATAGTTTACAGAAATTGGCAACATGCTCCGAGAAATTCAAATAGGACACATAAAAATGAAGAGCTCGGTTTTTTTGTTGAAGCAGGAGAGGATGATTGCACGTTGTTGCCGTTAGACAAAAGGATATTTCAGATACCAAGAGGGGAAGGAGGAATGGGACAATCAAATGTTTGGTACGCAGATCAAAAAGAACATATTGGATTTAAACAAAGTGTAACGGATTATATTACTCAAAACAAGCTTCCCCAGGATTACAAAACAAAAAGGACTGCTCAGGGAAAACCTTGGCAGACTGATCCATTTAAAAGGCAAGAAGTGGAAAGAGCTGCTGTTAAACTAACAATAAATTATTATACACACTTGGGCTATTCTGTAGATTCTGTTGAAAAAGATAATGTTGGCTGGGACTTAGAAGCATCTCTCAATGAAAGAAAATTGAAACTCGAAGTTAAGGGATTGTCTTGCGAGGAGTTAATAATTGAGCTCACACCAAATGAATATGTAAATATGAAAAAACACAAGGACAGCTATAGAATATGTGTTGTTACAAAAGCACTTAGCAAACATGCTTCTCTGTCAGTTTTCTCATTTTCGCCTGAAAGCGGAAAATGGGAAGATGAACAGCAAAGACAATTAAAGCTCGTTGAAATTATTAGTGTCAGAATGAATGTTTAATCGCGAAATATATTTTTAGCGCCTATGTGTCCGCGCTTGTTAGCAATTTCTTTCCTCTATCTCCCTGACTAAATCTGCAAGATTGCCATTTTGGAATGAGTTGTCATTGCGCCAATTGCCTGAGCCACGCTTCTGAACAGTATATAATCCCGTAACTTGGTTATGAACCACCCGGTGCAGAATTCGACCATAACGCGTCGCACAGCCATCCTCAACTCGCCAGTCGTGAATATCAGAACGAATTGCCCCGATCCTGGCCAAGAACTCAGAACACGATTGATAACGTCTCTGCGGATCTATACTGCACGCCTTCGATATTGTGCGCCTGAGCTGTTCGCATACCCAAGGCGGCAGGGAGTTGATGTCGACTATTTGACCACGGACGATACGATTTTTTATAACATTAGCCGCATATATTTGTTTGTCAATTGGATCTGGTAGCAGACGGTATTCTCGCAACTGACGAGCATTGAGCCACGCTGATTCCTCATACGGTAATGCACCACCAAGAAGCTGGAACATTACAACACCAACCTGGTAAAGATCGCTTGAAATCCCATACATCCTTGAACCGATGGACTCAGGTGGACGGTATATAAGTGAATGCCCCGAGCCTGGAATTGTGTGCTGACCGTCAGGCATTCGTTTCACAGAACCAAAATCACCGATGACAGCACGATCATCATCTGATAGTAAAATATTCTGAGCTTTCAAATCTCGGTGAAGAAGTCTTCCGGCGTGCAAATGACTTAATCCTGACAAAATGTCTCTGCTTAGATTGATTGCTCGAATGTTTGCGTGGATGCCACGACACATTTCATCGTCAAGATCGCCCCTGTGATAAAAGGGCGTCGCAAAGTATGCGAAATCACCGTCGACAATGGCTGCGTGCATCACATTGATGACATTAGGAGAATTTAGTCCACTAAGGTATCTCGGCTCGGCATGGTATAAAGGATCGCCGGACCAGTCGTAGAACTTAACCGCTACGCGTTGCTCGTGTACAATGTTAGTGCCAAAGAATAGCCAGCCGCAACTCCCCTTGCGGCTTTGCTTATCGAACGAGATGCTAACAGAAAGTTCCCTCAATTTATCCCTTATGGGTTCGGGGATTGTCAGCGTATCGAGGTTAAGTGGTGGCATGCATTATGGAAGTGCCGCGAAAGCAGTTTCAAAAGCAAATTGCTGGTATTTTCTAATGCCTGTTGGAATGACTGGAGTGTAATTTCGTTGTGCTGCAGCTATCGTTTGGGGTGAGAACAGCGATACGGGGCAGCCTGCATATAGTTGAATTACGCCTTCTAACTTAAAACTTACAGGTCCACCCGAAAATTCACCGCGCTTGTTTCGTTTCTTTATCGCGATAGTCTCTACACCATTTTCTCTCAGGAAGGCATATGCCGTATCCTGAAAGGCTTTAACCTCTTCAGGATTTTCATCATTTGCCAGAACGATCTTTGGCGGATTTACTGCAATATGGGAAAAACCATTTTTTGTGCCGTTTAAAATCACGAGGCGCGCTTCTGAGGCTGCCATTTCCATACCACAAACTATCATCTCTTTCCCCCCCTAAGATAGTGTTAGAGCTATGTTCTTATTTAAGAAACTCCCTGATATTTTCTATATGCAATCCCAGCCATTCTTTTTTATAGCCTATATATTCATCCTCCAGCTTTAAAGCCTTGCCTTTTAAAGCCTTCAGGTTGATCCTGGAGGAGTCAAGCTTGATATCAGCAAAGACGACTTCTTTTCTTAAGTCATTCACCGCTACCAGGTCAATCTCATTCTGATTTCCTCTTTCCCAGTACGTGCCGATCCGGTTATATCTTCCGGACTCGGCAAAGATCTGCTGGTAGAAACTCTCAAGGATGCGTCCTGCATAGGTAGAATAGTCCCGGTTAATGATTTCTCTGATGTAGCTGAAATTGCCTGTCTCGACCGCCGAGCGGTTCTTGAATATGAAACGGAACCAGAAGCCTAAAAAGTTATCTACGATGCGATACTTCTGAAGGCGTGAGTTGGGTTTGGCATTTATGGGTTTGAGCTTTGCGATCAGCGCGTAATCGGTCTCAAGCTTTGCCAGATATGCCCCAGCATGTATTTCGAGCACTGATTCAATCTCTGTTCTGGCGGTCTTGCCGGAGGCGATCAGTTCCAGGATCGAAAAGTAGGTGCCGTATTCCTTGCCGAACTCTTCGACAAGAAGGCTCCTGCCCTCATTGAGAAAAGGTGAGTTGTCCTTAAGAATAAAGTCCACCATATTGTCCAACTGAAAGACATCGTTTGATGCAAGGATGTCGAGATATTTAGGCATGCCTCCGGTTATCGCAAAGCAGTCGAAAAGCGTCCGGCCGTCTGTGTGGCCATGGTCCTTAAGAACAGCATACATGTCACGGATAGAGAAGGGGCGGAGAAATAATATCCTGTCGGCCCGGCCAAAAAGGGGTTCTTTTGATTCCTCGAAGATCTTATGCATGAGGGAATAGACCGAGCCGATACAGATCAGGTTGAGCCTGCAGGATGCTTTATTTACATCCCAAAGATGCTGAATGTCGGAATAGACCGAGGGATTGATATTATAGAATTCCTGAAATTCATCAATGATCAGTGTGAAACGTTCCTTTCTGGCGTATTCAATAAGCAGCATGAAGATCTCTTTGAAGGTCTTGATTTCTCCGATTACAGGAATGGAGAAGTTTTTCCTGATCTCTTCAAGATATTCCATGCAGAGCAGATGCTCTGACTTTTTCGAGACAAAGAGATAGAGGTGTTTCTGTTTCCGTGCAAATTCCAGGGCAAGCATGGTTTTCCCGACCCGGCGGCGTCCTGTAATAACGGTCAATCTTGCAGATGTGTTGGCCTGATCGTAAAGCTTGGTCAGTTCTGCCAGTTCGTTTTTCCGGTTATAGAATTTCATGTTACCCCTCTCATGGCTCTTCCGTAATGTGCATTACGGTAATTAAAGTTACTATGAAGGGGACAGGAAAATCAAGCACTTTTAACTGCCCAAGTAACCCTTTGCTGCTGATCGTGTCTATACATTATTCAGAATGCCCATGAGATACCGGAACGACCTGATCTGTTTCCCCTGACAGATTTTGTAGGCGTCTCGGATCTTCCATTCTTCCTTCTTCCGGAAAAGCCAGAAGCAATTCTCGCCGAAATAGCCGGTCATCTCGTCAGCCAGAACCTCCCATCCTGCACGGTAGGCTCTGCAGGGTGTCTGAATTTGGAAGGCCTTTATGTTTGCTTTTAGGGATTTCATATGCTTTGGTTGTTACTTGGCTGCTCGTCAACAGGATGATACGTCAGTTCCTGTTCTTCATATACCCTCTCCCTGAACTTGCAGTGCTCATTGCGGCATTCATAAAGAATCGTGGTTCCTCCCGGTTCTTTGTCCTCCAATAAGGCATACATGTAATACCCGCACTCCGGGCAGATTCTACCTTGACCCATACATGTCACCTCCTTCCATTGTTGTGTTTATCATGAAATTATCCATAGGCGCGTTTATCCTCCAATATCTATAAATTAAATTGGAAGATAATATATAAATTTTTGGAGCAATACTTTTTTCAGCGGTTTGGATAGACCTACCGGACAGATTGGAGGTCGGGTCGCTCGCCAGCGTTGCCCGAAATTTGATCTGTCCGCTATTAACGCATCCTTAACGAAAGAGTATCCAGCTGAAGGCGGGGCAATCGAAGTTGCAGAGTTTTTGGTTGTAGACGGAAGCCCTGAAAACCGCCGTTATTGCATTGTGAGCCAAACAAAAAGAACCTTACACACTATACGATGGTGACTGTGCAAACGTGGCTATTAGGTAACCACTGCTTGGCGATAAGCCGAAGCTATCACCATCGTAAAATGCATAAAGTTGTCCCCTAATACTTTTGCTTGCACGTTGGTTATTGTTTGAGCTGTCTTCATAATAGCAGGCCTGCAAAAGCTGTCAAGGCAAGTTGTCCCCAGGTATAACACGGGCGCTACTGTTTACTAATGTTGTTTTTGAACTGTTTTATTCCTTTTGAGATTGCGTTCTTCAGCCCATTAATAAAATCTATGCTGCTAATTTCATCCTCACTGATCCATTTATATTCAGAAAATTCCTTCTTACTTATTTTAATATCCTTGATTATTTCATTGTTAACCTTCGAGCAGAGAAAACGCAGTCCTGGGATTATCCGCTGCGCCAGTTCCGGAGTAGGTATTTGATAGGTCTCTATTAGTCCCAATGGCTTTACATCAATACCGAATTCCTCTCTCATTTGACGCTTTATCGCCCCTTCAAAATCTTCGCCTGGCTTTACTTGACCCCCACCACATTCCCATTTGTCAGGATACAATTTTCTTGTCGATAGCCTTTTTGCTATTAGAATTCTAAGACCCTGTTTTGTTTGCTCTATGCAAACGCCAGCTACATGTGTTTCTATTTCAAATCTCTTGTCCTCCCTTGCTTCAGGCAGGAACTTCATAATATCGAAGCTAGTGACTCCAGCGATCTGGAGTAAAATGCTTACTACTTCTTCTCCCGATAAGCCTAATGCCCTTCCGATTAATTTGATTTCGTCAATAGAAAGTTCTTGTTTCCCTCGTTCTATCCGGCCTATTTTATCATTGGTCCAGCCTGTCAGTTCGGCGAGATTTTCTTGTGACAACCCTCGCTTCTTGCGGAATTCCTTTAACCAGCTATAGGTTACGGTAACTTTTTCTCTCATATCTCCCACAGAAATTAAATCATATCATTTGCAAATAATGCAAATAGAAGGAACTAATCTACTAAAATCACTCTTCACAAAAGGCGGGTCTTCAGAAATAATATAGCAGATATGAAAACACCGTATATTGAGATAGAAGCAGCTCATGATAAGGACTCTGATGGGCATAAAATCATACTTGAGATTAGATGTCCTAATAAGCATAAACTTGCGGAAATTGCAGAAAACAAAATAATTGTCATTAAATGTCATCGTTGCAAACATATAACGAAAATTGATTTGAAAAGACTTTAGCTGGACAGTGTAGATTCTGAGGCGAGAGGCCATTGAGCCCAAAGCCCGAGGTAGTAACTAAATGTTGCCACCTTGGGCTTTTTTAATTTTAGCAGAGAGATTCTTAATCAGGAGGATGATGGCATGAACATTTTTAGCAAGGCCAAAATATTCGTCGAAACATACCTGTTACAGAGAACTGGTGTTCCAATACAGGATGCAATCGAGACAAAATTATCGATACTCGATGCGCGTGCTCCTGAAGAACGTAAACCTTTCTCCCACTCCGTCCAGAACGATGGTGCATTAGTCAGAACCGAACTTGATCAGTCTGAGCCTGCGCTCTTGGATGAGCCGGTATTGAGGGATAGAATGGGTAACTCATATGCCGACCGCAATCAGCAGAAAGCTTCCACTACACTTGAAGAGATCTCTCGCCATGAAATGCAGATTCGGGATCTGTCCGATTCCCTCCAGGAACACGCAGAAAAAAGGGTTGAACTCCTTCAGAATACCCCAGACTATCACTATGCCAAAAGTGAAGCCTTCAGAAATAGGCTTATCTTCTATGTTGTGGGGCTGGGAGAGATAGGGGCCATGTTTGTACTCTTCGCAGACTTCTTTGGAATTGATCCGAGGAGAATAACTTCGGAAGCAACCAAGCACCCAGTATCCGTTATTGCCACGCTCTTTTTTACAATAGGTTTTTTTGTTGCGACATTGAGGATTGCAAAGCAGGTGCTGATCTCAAATCACAAAAAGTTCTGGGCTGCCTGCCTTTTGGGGATAGCTGTGTTGGTTGGGCAGATGAGGGCCATTCAGGCCAATGCCCATCTCGAAACTGATATGAACATGTGGTTCATGACACTCCTTTATACCGTCATCGGCATTATCCTACCTCTCGCAGCAGCCTACTATGGTAGAAACGGGGAGGAGGCCTCTCAGGTAGCAGGCAGTACCGATAGTGTTCAGAGACGTCTTGATGAGCAGGCAGCAGAGTATACCACTCGCATCGAAGAGGCCAATCAGGCCAGGACCCAGTCTCTCGAACGGATTGATCAGCTTACCAACGAGTATGTTACACATTACCAAAAGGCTCTTATGCAACGGGAGCAATCAAAAAGGGACTGGGAAGCCCACCAGAGGCACGTTGAAGCATATGTTTCGCAAATGCGCTACTTTTACAATTTCTGGACTGGATGGAACGCACGTGGCATGACCATGCCAAAGCTGCTCAAGAGTGGTCTCCAGGCGACCGCACTAATCCTACTTGTTCTGATCGTTACCCTTTCGAGTTGTCACAAAGCCCATGCCGAGGACCAATTCAATCTCCTTGCCGTCTGCGATAGGAGCAGTTCGGCAGGTGGGATCTCCTGCACAGCCGATGCACTCAATAATGCCGGAACCTATTGGATAAGAAAGGCAGATGATGCCGGCGGTGGAATATTCGAGCTGTTTCTGATTGACCAGGGCTTTGACACTGCTATAATCCTTTTTTCTGCTGAATACCCTGAAAAATTCCCCGGCCCTGTCAGTTCGCACAAAAAGAAATGGCGAAATGATTTTATACAGAGGCTAACCGATGTCACCAAGTCACTTCCCACAAACAAGGGCTCGGCTGTTGTCGAGGCGATCTATCGAGCGTCAATTCGGATGCCGGATAGAGGTGAGAATCTTCTTTATATCCTCTCCGACATGCGCCAACAGAATAAGGACTTCAATTTCGAAAAGACTGTCCCTACAGACAAGGAGTTTCTTCGTTGGCTTGATAAAAGCTCTATCAAACCTGCATTCAAGGCATCGACAAGTATCATTGCCTGTGGCATCCACCCCTATACTCCTGATCAAACAAGTCGTATGACCACTAATAACTATGATCGCTTATTGAAACTCTGGAGAGCCGTCTTCACACAATGGGGTGTGAAGGCTACCATCACCGAGGCATGCAGCCTCAAAACTACGGAATAGGAGGAAAAGGTTATGAAGAAGTCTCTGTTCATAGGTGGAGCACACAGGGGTGGTCAGGCAATTACCGTGGAGGCTCTGAAGACAGAGCCTCGCTACAACCACGTGGCAATCGCTGACCCAAAAGAAGATAGAGCAGACCGTCTGATGCTCGACTGGAGAAGTCATGGTGTCGGCGCAACTGGTTATAAAGAGCCCTGTGAATCTGCGATCGAAAAGATCGAGGCTGATGAGGTCATCCTTGCCATAGACACGGTTGCTCCTATGTCTTCAGTACTTCGGAAAACCGATTTGCCGACCCAGTGGCAGCTGTTGGCCAGAGGTATCGGAACTCATGGCCCGGTTATTGGTCTTGCCGGCACTTTGATTAAGGGTGACACAGTTAGCCGGGAATCATCGGTGAGATTGATTGATGTCCTGAGCTCGTTCATTAGACCTCAAAGTTCCAGCCAGATAAGGATGAACCCGCTCAATGCGGATGGTCTGCACATTATGAGAAAGAAGATATCCGACCATACGGTCAGAAGGATTGGATTTCTGGACCGTGAGCCTGATGACATTAAGGGCGGACCGTTGAACATTCTTTGGGGGCAGAAGGAATATCCTCTTCTCATTCAGAACAAACCCTCTGGAGAGAAGTGGAAAGAGGTAAAGGAGCAGGTCATGGAAGCAGATCTGCCCCACAATCTCGAAGGCAGCTCCGAATATGCAGTTGCGACAATTGGCAATAAGAATGTCGACTTCTTTGTTGTTGAGTCTGCTGGCAAACGGCGCTCAGTCAGGTTTCATATGCCGCTCATCCATCTCCTTCAGGGCAACGCTGGCGAGAGCAGAAACTTAGGCCGACTCCTGGGCTCTGTGGCAGCAGGTCTTCTGGGTTTGGCCCCGGTCATGGCAGCCGCTGTTGTGACTGATTGAAACCTGTCGATAACCCCAGGTTAATAACGGTCTTGTCCTGGGGTTATCGAACAATGCCATGAATATAGCGAGGACAGCTCTAAAATGGATACTTATTTTTGCGGCAATAACATACCTCATGCGGCATCTCCACTTCAGGGAATCTGAGATGCTCTTAGTTGTGACAATTATTATATTGATATTAGCTCTTATGCTTATGAAGAAATGGTTCCCATTTGCCTTTAACGTAATGAAGAGTTTAGCTCTCTGGAGTGTCAGATCATTGGCATCGGTGCTTTGGCAAAAAAAGGAGCGAAAGGGTGGAGCAAGTGTGCGCTCACAGCGACTAAGGTGGAGGCCATAACATGTTTTTGACCGGGAACGTCAGAACCAGAAGGCAGATGATCTCTTTTTTATACCATCTGGCGGTTTTGACAGTCAGTCTCCTTGGAATAAGCGCAGGCATTAATCTGATGTTCTACCTATTGGCTTTTCATCTGCTCACGTTCCGGGTTATCCCGATAGTGCGCCTGATACAGGAAGCTCTCATACCAGAGGCCGTCTGCTTTGCCTGCGGACAGGAAGTGGAGCTTGTGAACCAGTACCGCTGCGGTTGCGGTTATATCTCTCCCAGAGAGAGACACATTTTCAGTCCCTGTCCATTATGCGGGCAATCTTTCTTGTGGATTGTCTGTCCTGCCTGTGAGACATCAATCCTGATATGAATGGGGTGAAAGGCGATGGGCATTATTGAAGAGAAAAGAAAGAAAATCCTAAGGGAGATGGAGGCAGGGCGTGGTTCAGCAATAATCTTTCCCCATCCTGTGTCACTGGAGCCACCATATTTGCCGTTTAATCTGCAGGCGAGGAAGGCCTCTATTTTTGAATCCATTTTCAATCGCATATCTGAGGATCATCCAGTTGGATCGAATCCAGCCCAGGCACGCATTTCTCGCCTGAATTGCATACGCATTAAGCCCTCAAGAGAAGACAAAAACAGCATAGATACTGCCGAACAGTTTCTCATATCGCTGCCGTCTGAAAGTCCAATTGCCTTTGAAATCATCGGTTCCAATAGGAAAGTTAGTTATCAGGTCATTGTTGCCGAAAATCAGTGTTCTCAGACGGTTTCTCACATAAGATCTCATTTTCCAGAGGCAGATGTCTCTATTGATAAAGATCTTGTCTCTGGCTTATCATCACGTTCCGTAGCACGCGCCTATCGCCTTATAGCCTCACCGTTTTTTGTCCTGTCTTCAGTTGCCGATTCCTCTCTCGACCCTTTGCGGAGCCTCTTTGGTCTTCTGAGTGAGCTTGACCAAGGCCGGGCAGGGATTCTTCAGGTTCTCTTTGCCCCTGTTGCCAATGATTGGAAGGACAATATGAGACGAGCCTCAAGAAGTCCCTATGACCCAGCGCAGTCTCCCTTTGTCGACCTGCCGGGTCTGCCCAAGATTGTGGACAAGAAGACTACCAAACCGCTCTTTGCTGTCAGTCTCAGGATGCTGGCTTCTGACAAGGCCCTCCTTGTATCCATGGAGCAGTTTTTGAGACAGTTTGATAACGCTGAAACCGGATTGACGGGTATTCCCGGTATCTATCCGATCGAAAGCATTCAGGCACGTAACAGCTTTGTTCATGGGTCTCTGTTAAACTCGGCAGAACTTTCATATTTTGTCCATTTACCGGCACCTGAGATTCTCGAATCGATGCCTGCTATTGAACAGGCAGTGAAGTCCTATCCGGTTCCCGAAGAATACCTCTCAGGAGGACCGGTCCTCGGAACAAACACCTATAGAGGCACAAAAAAGTCTGTGTGCCATAGCAGACATCTTCCGAACCAGCACGTCTATGAATCCGGAAAATCCGGTTTTGGAAAGTCTAACCTAATCCTGACGACTGTAATGCAGAGGATCAACAATGGAGACGGCGTATGTGTTTTCGATCCCCACGGTGCCCTAATCAGGCACGGTATCCTGCCCAGAATTTCGAAAATGAGAGTCGAAGATGTGATCTACTTCAATGCCGGAGACTTTGAGCATCCCATGGCTGTCAATCCTCTGGCACATAACGGGACGAAGATTGAGAAGGAACATATCCGTACAGACCTCCTCAGCTTTTTTGAAGACCTCTTTGGAACATCGCTGGGCGTAAATGTTCAGCACACCCTAAATTTTATCATCATTACACTCCTTCACTATAAAGACTCTACCCTCTCTGACATGGAAAGGCTCATGATCGATAAGAATTGGAGGCAGAAGGTTCTTGAAGATATTGATGACGAGCGTATTCAATCATTTTGGGAGCATGAATTCCCTCTATTGGAGAAGCGGGGAGTCATAACTACTATTACGAACAAGCTCAGCCCGCTCATCCTACCAGGCAGTACTATTGGACCGATGCTTGCCAGCCGTGAGAACAAAGTGGATTTTCTCGATGTCATGAATAAACGGAAAGTGTTACTCTGCGACCTTTCACATGGAGATATAGGAAAACGCAACAGTCAACTGCTCGGTAAGTTGCTGGTGTCAAAGCTCCAGATTTCCGCAATGATGCGTGAGGGCGATGGCAGGAGCCCAGACTTCTACTGCTATATCGACGAATTCCAGCATATGATCTGTCCCAGCATGGCCGATATCTTAAGTGGCGCACGAAAGTACGGTCTTCATTTGTGGCTTGCAAATCAGATGATCGGGGACATTCCAGACTACATCATGCGTCACGTTTTTAATGCCTCGACCCTGATTTTTTTTGCAACTGATTCTCCGTCGGATCAGCTGTTTGCCGAAAAAACACTCTCCCGCCGCTTCAAGGCAGAGGAGTTCGGCCGTCTCAGGAAGGGTGAGACGTATCTGAAGATGGTTGGGTCTGTCTTCAATATGACGACAGAGCTTGCGCCTGAGCCTCCATCTGTTCAGTATACGAACGAAATCATTGCCCTTTCCCGTTCCAGATATACCATTACAAAAGACTCTTCCAGAACTGAGACCGGGAAAACAGATAAAACGACAAGGTCTGCACAGCCGAAGGAATCGGCGAGCGTCAGGTCAAAGGCTGCTACAGATATCTCAGTTTCTGAGAGGACTTTTCTGGAGTGCCTGTTCCAGAATCCGACGCTTTCTGTGACCGCTATCTACAGAAACCAGAAACTGAGTGCCTACATGGGAGATAAGCTCAAAAGGATGCTGAAAGAAAAGAGACTTGTCGAAGAGATGACAACCCATCTGGGCTCAGGATCCAGGCTTGCCAAATTCCTTATCCTTACTTCAAAGGGGTTCGATGCATTGAGCCTGAATTTCGATAGCGGCAAAGGCGGCCCCCTGCATCGTTACTGGCAGTCAGTAATAAGGCTTTATGCCGAAAATGCAGGCTACGATACGCTGATTGAGGAGTCAATCAGTGGGAGCAAGGAGTCAGTTGATATCGGACTTCGGAAAGACGGCAATAGGCTTGCTGTAGAGATCTCAGTGACCAACAGGGCAGAGTATGAACTGAGCAATGCCATTAAGTGCATGGCAGCAGGATACTCAAAGCTCATATTCCTTTTCCTGGATGAGAGCAAGATGAAGGCTTTTGGAGAGCTGATCACTGTGCGCTTTACTGAAGAAGACCTTTCAAAGATATCAATGGGACTCTTATATGATTTCTGCCGATTCTTTTGAAATATCAATATGTTCTGCGATTTCGGGCAGAAATATATACCTATTTAGAAACCAGAAATAAGACAGAATGGCATATGAAACTCATAACAATACAAGAGCTCGCCGAACTGCTCAAAGTAAAACCCAAGACTCTGTACCAGTGGGCTGAGTTAAGGCAGATCCCTTTTCTGAAGCTCAATGGAGCCTTACGCTTTGATCTTGATGATATAGAAAAATGGCTTGCCAGCTGTAAAAAGAGCAATGGTAGCGGTTATAATCAAATTACCAAAACCGTTGCCAGTAGCCCCAGGAAAGGAGGCAATTAAGTATGGGGCTTTACCTGAGAGGTAAAATTTACTGGTTCAAGATTAACACAAATGAAGGCCGCATCCAGCGATCAACTGGAACTGCCAATAAAAGACTGGCAGAAAATATTTATGCCAAGGCCAAAACTGAGGTTGTTGAGGGCAGATGGTTCAAAGAACAGGAGATAAAATCTGATCCCTCTTTTCAGGAATTGGCAGAAGAGTATGAAAATTGGATGCAGGGCAGGTATAGATCTAATTTCAAGGTCTATTTGATCAGTCAACTCAAAGAGCGTTTTAGGGATTATAGCTTGTCGATGATAAGCGTGCGTGAGCTTGAAAAATTACAGTCAGAAAAATTGAAGGCGGGAAAACATCAGAAAATGATAGATGGAAAAATTCAAAATGTGCCAAACAAGCCGGCAACTATCAATCGATTTCTTGCTGTTATTGCTCACATGTTCACGAAGGCTGCTGACTGGAAAATGATCGACAGGGCCAATATCCCGAAAATCAAAATGCTCAAGGAAAACAACAAACGTCTTCGGTATCTCTCCAAGGAAGAGTGCTCGGAATTGATAGCAGCCTGTGATCCTCATTTAAGACCTATCGTGATTACCGCTCTCAACACAGGAATGAGAAAGCAGGAAATCCTGGGTCTAAAGTGGGATGCTAATGTTGATCTCAAGCATGGTTTTATTCTGCTATCTATCACAAAGAATGGGGAGCGCAGAGAAATTCCGATTAATGCTACGCTCAGGAATGCCTTGCAGAGTATGCAAAGAAGGCTGGATGTAAAGTATGTTTTTTTCGATCCAATAAGCGGTAAACCATATCAAGAGGTTAAGAAGAGTTTTGCAACGGCGCTACGACGGGCCAAAATTCAGGATTTCCATTTTCATGACCTTCGCCATACCTTTGCATCTCAGTTAGTCATGGCCGGTATAGACCTGGTAACAGTAAAAGAATTATTGGGTCATGCCGATATAAAAATGACTTTGCGGTATGCGCATCTCGCCCCCAGTCACAAGGTCAAGGCGGTGGAAATCTATGACCGAAGCATGTCTGGCTACAATTTGGCTACAGTGCCTACTGAATCTAAAGTTGCAACCTTGTAAGTCATTGATAAATATGGTGGAGCTGATCGGGATCGAACCGACGACCTCTTGAATGCCATTCGTTCAAAGGGGATTTTCAGAGAGCCTGTAAATACCACTGAAAAGCGCTCCAGGAGTGAGTTTGAGGCAGATTGATGTTTCGATATGGAACTATCTATTTTGATCATTTCTGTCCAATTTTTCTTACACTTTTCTGACAGTCCCTGATCGCAGCTGACCTTTCCGGGTTCAGCCATGGGTAATCCATTTCATCGGTTATACCATGAATCACCATCGGGATATAGATTGTATACGAGCATCTCTCTTCCCTATTAATCCAATACATAACCTATTTCAGCAGTCTCAAGAAGGAAAGAAACGGAAGGCGGATATATCGGACCAGGGAAGAAGCCCGTTCAGATATATTTGATTACATCGAGGTGTTCTGCAACAGGACAAGGCGTCATAGCGATCTCGGTCAGGTGAGTCCCAGTGAGTTTGAAAAGGCGGCTGCCAGTGGTAGTCTATGAGTGTCTACTGAACGAGGGGAACTCCAACATCGAAAAAAACTTCTTGACAGAAGTATATTTTTTTGGGTAGGGTTATTCCCAAGCAACCGGCAGAGTTGCACAAGCATTTTCAAGGGAATCTACTTTTCAATACAGATTAAAAGACTTACGTTGACTTGCGGAGGGGTAAGTGAACAGCGTTTATGGGGGCAAAGAGCACTTTAATAGATTATCGACGTCTATCCTGACAGTATCTCTTCTGTTGATTCTTCTTCCGCTCCTTGCAACATCTTCTGTCTTTGCTTCAGAAGCCGCACTTTTCGAACACACCTTTAAACGCGCAAAAGGCGCACCGGTCACCGAGAAAATGATGATTGATATCCCTGTGTCCGACGGGAGATACCGTGTCACGGTCAAAAACGGACTGCCCGACGGATCGTTGCGATGCTCAAGCGCTGATATAACGATAAACAGTTCGATAGTCGTCGGCCCCTCAGACCTGAACCAGCAGATATCCAATGTAAGAAAATCCATTGAACTCAGGGCAAAGAACCTCCTGAGTGTGACGCTTAACGGTGAGCCGGGCTCTCAGGTGATTATCAGAATAAGAGGAGCGGGCGACAGTGATGGAGATGACGATGGAGATCACGACCAGACGTCTGTCACGATCTCCTCATGGTCGGTTGATCCGAACCCATTTTCTCCCAACAGCGACGGTATTGCGGATAAGTCCACCGCTACGGCAGCCCTCCATCTGGACAACATTTACAAAGAGCAGGGATACAAATATTTTCTGAGATCGCACTGGAACATCGGAACTACCTTCCTGAAATCGGATACGGATATTACCTATTCCGATCTGCGTGATTGGTCTGTGGCCCTTGATTGGGACGGCAAAGGCTTTTCGGCCGGCGCTTATCCGTTCATTTTTTATGTGGAGCTCGTCAAACGGCTGATCGTTAGAGATGGTGAAGGCCACGAAAGAGACGATGACGATCACGATGGTGACGATCACAACACAGGGAATACAGGGGAGAGCGTCATAGCCAAGACCTCTACTGTTAACGGGACCATTACGATTGAACTGTCGCTGATCAAAATTGTCATATCCACACCTGCGGACGGCGAAATCACGAAAATACCCGGCAGCACTGTCTCGGGGACAGTAGGAGATCCTCAGGCCCTGATCACCGTAAACGGCATTCCGGTGACGAATTCAAATGGTGCGTTTCAGACCCCAATAACTCTTGTCTATGGCTTCAATACCATAACGGTCAGTGCAACTGATGCCACTTCAGCCTCTGTGAGTGCTGAGGTGAATGTTGTGATGGACAACCTGAGCCCCGTCATATCGCTCAGTCCTGTTCCCGAAGTCACCACAGGCCCTGCGATAGAGATAAAAGGAAATGTGGATGACGTTACTGCCACAACGGTCAATCTTCAGGGCAAGAGCGTAACCGTCCCGGCAGGCGGAGGTCAGTTTTCCATAATTGCAGACCTGGTAGAAGGTCTGAATATTTTGACCGTGACGGCGACAGACGCCGCGGGAAACAGCACCGTGCTGCCGATGCCGATCACCTTTGATTCAATCTCACCTGTTGTCGCCATCACCTCGCCTTTGTCGGGTTCATATACCAATAGGAATTCCACCGGGGTTGAAGGTACTGTTTCCGATGCGACCGCAATCGCGGTTACGGTCAATAGCCTTGCCGCTGTTATCTCGTCCGGGGGGTTCACTATTAGTGCTGTCCCTCTCATTGAAGGCCCAAACCAAATCACAGCTACGGCAACTGATGCTGCGGGTCATACCGGAACCAGCGAGATCACGATCATATCCGATACCGTCTCTCCTGTTGTCACTATAGATCCGACGCCTGAATTCAGTCCGAATCATATACTGGAGATCAAGGGAAGGGTGGAAGACCAGACTGCTACAACTGTTGCGATTCAGGGAAAGACTGTCTTAATAGCGGCAGGAGGCGGGACTTTTTCCCTGACTGCGGATTTGGTCGAGGGGATGAACGATCTGTCCTTGACCGCAATGGACAGCGCAGGGAATTCCTCTGCATTAACCCTGCATATAACAAGCGATACCATGAAGCCGGTTGTGAAGATCAATAATCCGGCATCCAATACGTATACCGATAAAAAAACGATAGCAGTTTCCGGGACAATTGCTGATGCCACGGTAACCAGGGTTATCGTAAATGGCGTGGAGGCAAGCGTTTCCTCTGGTGTTTTCACTGTCCCTGATATTTCCCTTGGCGAAGGGACAAATACGATCAATGCCACGGCAACTGATGCCACTGGCAACACCGCATCTGATGAGATCACGATCATATCCGATACCGTCCCTCCTGTCATCACCATCGATACCTTGCCGGGTATTACCAGACAGAGGACTATCGATATCAAAGGTGCAGTTGTCGATCAGACGGCGACGATCATATCCCTACTGGGTAAAACTGTCTCTGTGCCGGGAGGCGGCGGAACATTCTCTCTAACCGTTGAACTGACCGAAGGACAGAACAGTATCAGCGTCTCGGCCACTGACAGCGCAGGCAATGCCTCGAACGAGCAGCGCAGCATTACCCTTGACACCACGCTGCCGCTGGTGAAAATCAGTTCGCCGGCCACAGGCTCTTATATAAACAAAGGCACAACTGCCGTCTCAGGCCAAATCGCTGATGCCACGATAACAAGTGTGATCATAAACGGTGTCGATGCGATTGTGGCGGACAGTGGGTTCAGTCTGTCTTCTCTGTCGCTTTCAGAGGGGAGCAATACGATAACTGCCACCGCTACTGATGCGGCGGGCAATATTGGGTCGGATACGGTCACCGTAGTAGCGGACACGATCGCTCCGGCGATTACTATCGATCCTACCCCCCAATACACCAATCAAAGTTCGATCGAAATCAGGGGAAGGGTAGACGACCAGACCGCTTCGACCATTACGATTCAGGGAACAACTGTCTCGATACCGGCCGGAGGCGGGCCCTATGCAATAACGGTCGTGCTTTCCGCTGGAACAAACAGCATCACTGCCATGGCTACGGACAGCGCGGGCAATACGTCTGAGGCAATGCGGACGATTACTGCCGATGCAGTGGCGCCGATTCTGAAAATCACGTCTCCTGTTGCCGGCGCATATATAGGTTCACACAGCGTAACAGTCAGCGGCACGGTGAGCGAATCCAGTTCGACAAAGGTCGTAGTCAACGGACAGGAGGCTCAAGTCACAGGCAACAGCTTCACTCTTCAGTCGTTGACCCTTTCAGAAGGGAGCAATGCGATACAGGCAGAAGCGACAGACGCTGCCGGCAATAAAGGCTCTGACGGGATATCGGTTATTTCCGATACGATTGCGCCGGTTGTTACTATAACCGCGCCTGCTGACGGCTTGAAGACATCCAACAGGGTACAGACAGTATCGGGTTCAGCAATTGATGCCTCTCCCATCGTCTCTGCAACCCTTAACGATGCGCCCCTTTCGCTTGCCTCTACTGCTTTTAATCAGCAGATTACCCTTCAGGAGGGCAGTCAAACCATAACGGTCAAGGCTACAGATAAGGCCGGCAACATTGGGACCGCGACAGTTACGGTAACGCTTGACGATATGGCGCCTGCTGCGCCTGTTTTGGATGCCCTTCCTGTTATAACGAATCTTTTGAGCTTGACCCTTGCCGGATATTCGGAGCCCAATGCGAAGATAAGAATCAGCAACGGCACAGAAACGACTTCTGATGCAGTCGGCCGGTTTAGCGCGCCGGTAGCACTTACGCCAGATACGACGAACACTTTTTCGGTTATAGCGGTCGATGCAGTCGGCAACGAAGGCGAGGCAGCGACTGCCTCGATTATCCAGGACTCGATTGCGCCCTATGTGACAGGGCATACCCTCAAGGCAGACCCGAAGATTACCCTGCTTATCCCTATAGCAATGACGTTTTCAGAGCCTATTGACCCTGAGACCGTCAACAGTAACAACATCACGGTAAACGGGACTTCAGGCCTTATTGACGGGACGTTTGAGGTGAAGGGGACTGAGGTTGTCTTTAGTCCTTTATCCGAGTTTCCCGCAAACAAGACGTATATCCTGACAATCGGCCCAGGTATCAAGGACACGGCCGGTAATCCCCTGTCTCCTATCTACTCGTCTTCCTTTAATACGGTTCGCGGACCTGCCTTTATCGCAGGAGAGGTGTACGACGATACCACCGGCCTGCCCCTTGAAGGGGCAATGATGAAGATCACACGGATCAATGACGTTGTGCCCGAGCCGGTGCCCTCTGCAGTATCCGATGCGATGGGCCGTTTCAGTCTCAGCTATGAGGGTGTCTCTGGCGTTGCGCAGATAGTTATCGAAAAAACGGGATTTTCGAAGGTCTTGAGAGAATCGTATCTCTGGCCGAATAAATCGATGACCATCTTTGACGGCCGTCTGACGCCGGTCATTACCCATCCGATATCCGCCACCTCGGGCGGGACCCTTGGGGCAGGAGACACTGCCCTCTGGCTGCCTGCCGGGGCACTTGCTTCGAATGCTGATATTTCAGTCACCGCGCTAAGCCAGCAGGGCATAGGTCAGAGGCTCCCGCTTGGCTGGTCTCCAATCTATGGCGTGGATATTGCGCCGTCATTGACAGCGCTCAATCCCCCAGCCCAACTTACGATCAGGAATATCTGGTCTCTTGTACCGGGAGGTTTTGTTGTTGCGTATCTGGATGAAGGCAGCCGGTCCTGGATGGCAGCGTCCCATGTTGTTTCTCCGGATAGCATTACCGTCACCATGGACCGGCTTGGACAGTATCTTTTGCTTCTGCCCGATTCTCTGCCTTCTGCTCCGCCGATGCCGGCCCAGCCCGGTGACCCCATACTGCCCTCAGGCAGCATCGGTATAGACAGCAGTACAGCCGAAGTCAAGGTCGTGCCGCCTGCGGTCCTCTCCCGGGAAGGCGCACATGGTTTGACGAAGGTGATTATGACAACGGCCTCTCCACTGCCCTCAGGCACAGCCCTTGAGGCAAGGTTCACGGAGCAGTATACCCTCAAGGAAGGGCAGGTCATCACCCCTGAGACGTACACGCAGGACATAACCATGTATGGGGGGTATGCGCTGCCTGCTATCGGCCAGCCTAATACGCTTTCTGCGGAATTCCCGGCAACCCCATCGAAGATATATCCCCTTGGTCAGCTCTATTACGGGAAGGTGGGTATTGATATCTTTATTCCGTCCAACGCGGGTCAGCCTGCGGACAATGTGATCAGCGAAAGCGGCGGCACGGTCTCTGCGCCGGACGGCACGGCGATCATCATACCGCCATCGTCTGTGATTAGCGGGACGGTATTTGGCGTGAGCAGGCTTTTGGAGCAGGACCTGCAAATCAAGGGATTTCCGGGCCTGACATTTATCGGTGCGCTCAACCTCCAGATGGATGGCGGAGGCTTTAAGACCGGAGTCTTCCCCCAGTTCACTGTCCCGGGATTATCCGCCCCAGAGGGGACGCGGGTGATTGTCTCGAAGCTTGAGACGATGAACGGGCAGAATGGGTTAAAGGCAGTGGCAATAGGCTCGGTCGCTGGCGGGAAGGTTGTTATCGACAGATGCCTTGCCAACCCCCAGTCCCCGACCCCCGGCCCCTGCATTATCAGCGGCAGGTATGGTTTCCATATCCCCTCATCGCCTATTGGATATATAACCGGCAGGGTATTGAAAGAGGCTGTGGCAGTGTCGGGTGCGCTATTAGGGGTGGATAATCTGCCGTACAAGGCCCTCTCGGATGGCAGCGGATCGTTCTCGATGGTCAGCCTTGCAGGTAACTATGCGATCACCGCTCTGGAGCCTTCGACCGGCCAGAGGGTTTCTGAGACCGGAACGCTCGCAGGTGAGCAGACACAGAACATCCTGCTTAATCTCGTGCCTTACCACCCGACTGTGCTTGCAGTGGTCCCGACAGACAAGACGGCCTCGATCGACCTTAAGGCAGAGGTGAAGGTGACCTTCTCTGATGCAGTTGATCCATTGACTCTGGACACCAATACCTTCAGGCTTATTCAGACGCCGGAACTCATCAGTCAGCCGGATATTGTGATCCAGGGCCATATTTCGCTGTCAGGGAATAACAACATGGCACAATTCATCCCCGATGCCGGGCTCAAACCCAATGCAACCTATCGTGTAAAACTCACGGACGGGATAAAGGATGTCTTCGGCAACTCGCTTGTTCCGTTTGAGTCGGTCTTTACGACCTCGAACGTCCTTGGCAACGAGGCCCTGCCCCCCGGAACGCTCAAGGCGAGTATGCCGGATGCCGATGGATTTGTGACTGTTCGGGGCGGTGTCGGTCTGACGTATGGTGGGGCGGTTGTTGTGATCATCAACAGGACAAAGAATATCACGGTCACGGTCATTGCCGACGAAGATGGCAGTTTTATGGCAAAGGTAAAGGCCGATCTTCCGGATGAGATCGTAGTAGATGTGAAGGACCTTCTTGGCAATACGACAACCCTGAGCACAGGGCTGCTGCAGAGCGACGACGGCACTGCGGCAGTCGGGCCCAAAGGCGGGACGATCTACGGGCCGGGCGGTATCAAGGCGGTTGTTCCTGAAGGGGCGTTTGATGATATCGTGGTCGTAAAGATAACCATGGTGCCTGAAGAGACCATAAAAGACGTTACCATGGACCCTGAAATGATGCCTGCCGGTGTATTTCAGTTAGACAGCGGTGGGATCAAGAGCAAGCAGGAGATCAAGGTCTCGTTTCCTGCGCCTGACTGGATCACTGCAGAGCACCAGATACTCCTTGCAAAGAAGATCAATATCAGGGGGTTTGACGAGCTGACGCTTGCCTGTCCTGCAATACTCAAGGACGATGCAGCCGGCCAGAGTCGAAACATAGTCTCAACCTCCCCGCCGTTTGTCGGCGTTACAAGCGGCGGCCTTGATACGTATGTTGCGGCAACATGGCGCGACCCCGGCAAGGGCGTCGGGTATGCGCTTGTCCAGACCTGGAGCCCTTATGAAACTACGTTTGTTATGGGGGCCTTTGCCTTTGTATTTCCTGCATCGACAACCGAGCTCATAACCTTTCCTGTAACAGTGCCGGTAAACCAGCCTTATAATCTGACCCTCTCAAACCTTGAGGGGCCGGTAAAGACAATCTCGATACAGGGGCCGCCTAAGAGAGGGGAGTTTACCGAAGAGATACAGAAACTCGAAAACGACCCAATACCGCCCTCGGTATTTAAAAGCTCGATCCCTAACGGAGCAACAGGGATACTGCTTGCCGACAACCTCATCATAGAGATGAGCGAGCAGATTGATCCTGATACCCTGAACATAAAGAATAACCCGGATGCTGTCGTAGTCACAGACAGCGCAGGCAACCGGGTTAAAGGTACGTTTTATCTTGCCGAAGACAGAAAGACCATTGTCTTTGTGCCGACCTACGGATACGCATACAACACGAAATATACCGTGACACTAAACGGGATAAAGGACCTTGGCGGCAATCTGTTAGAGGGCTATTCAAGCACCTTTACCACCTTCGACCCTCCTGTCTTCTCTACGGTGGACAAGATAACCAACGTAATCGCCATAGACAAATACAGGGACTATCTCGTGGTTACCGGCACATACACGGAAAACGGCAATGTGGTGGAGCAGTCGGGGATTATCATCATCGATGTTTCAGACCCGGAAAACCCGGTGATCAAGGGCAGCGCCCATACCTTCGGATATGACTTTGATGTAAAGGCCCTGCCGAACATCACCTTTATGGACCGTAGCGGCAACTCCGTTACCGGGGATTTTGCGGTAGTGGTAGGGGGCCAGGCAAACACTATCGGATACCTGAATTTTATGAATATCACTGACCCCTGGCATCCGTATATCTACGAAGACCTCTATCTTTCATGGAACCCGATGTATACCGAGGATATTCCGCCCCATGTCCCTGATCCAGGCGGCAGGCCCTATGAAGTGGCGTTGCTTGGCGTCAATGCGTATGTGGCCAATCAGGGTCTTGGTCTTCAGGCGGTTGATCTGACAAGGGTCACACCGACCCAATACCAGGCGCAGAAAGAGGCGATCAAAGGGACGATAGCAGAGCTTTCCTACAGAAGCATCTCGAAGGTGAACAACCTTCTGCTTGCGACAAAGAACCATACGCTTTCGATCATCGATCCGCTCAGAGATAGTGAGGCGCCGAAGGCCGGGACGTTCAGCGTGCAGGCCAACCCGAACTCCCTTACTGTATGCATAACCGCCTTTTCCGCCACGGACAACGTTGGGGTGACAGGGTATATGCTGACCGAGACCAATACCACCCCATCGCCCAGGAATGCCGGATGGAACGAGACGCCGCCTTCGGGCTACACCTTTAAGACAGCGGGGACGAAGACGCTTTATGCATGGGCCAAAGACGCAGCAGGCAATATAACGTTGACCGGCAGCGCCACTGTAACGCCGGTAATCACTGACCCCAGCACTCAGACAACGTTTGTATGCACTTCAGTCCCGGTAATGACGGTGCCTGTTCTTCTGCACGATGTGATCTTTGCGGAGGACAGGATCATCGCCGAGATAAAGGACTTGAACTTCCCCTATGAGGTGACCGGGGTGCCTGCGTTTCCGATAGATATCGACGGAGATGGAAACGTCGGCAAATTTGAAGACGAAGACGGCGACGCCATGAAATCGGAAGACGAGACCTTTGACCTTGCCTTTGTATCGACAGCGGACGGGGTGGTAATCGTCAATCTCAATAATCCATCAGCGCCTGAGAAGCTTGCGGTGATTCCGACTGGAGGGCTACCGGGGAAGATAGTGATAAACAGGGCCAAGAGGCTTGCCTATACCTCAATCGGCAATGACCTTATTGCGATAAGCCTGAAGGACCCCAGAGGCATTGGGTTGATAGACAAGGATGGAGATGGAAGGGACGACAGGATCGTGGCGGTGTTGGCGCCGAGCACCTATGTGGATGAGAACGGCCAGACTGTGATGAATAATTACGCGTTTACGGCTGGTATAGTGCAGATGGATAGTATGGGGCGGGAGCTGCTCTACAAGGTGGGCATTGACGGGAAGGTGCAGGTGGTGGATTTGAATGCCCCGAGACCCGTGTTAAAAATAGTGGCATATGATGATCCAAGTCAAGAAATGAAAGGCGCTGTGACAGATGGTGCTGCACTCTTGCGATTACAGATTATAGCCAAGAATGGCAGCGAGAAGTTGTATAAAAACCCCTCATTGATTATTGCAGACGAACAGGGTTCTGCCAATCAAACATCGCAGATGGGCACGTTGCTGGATGCCAATGGAATAGAAAAAAGTATATTGCCGTTGACCTTTAATGCTGATGGAGTTGCTGAAGCAGTCTATCGGGCGCCGGATACCTTTGTGAGATGGGGTACAGATCAAGCGAAAAACGATGCAAATAATAAGTATCGTAATATTGAAGTGGTTCTAAGAAGCGATAAGCTGCGTTCAATTTTGGATACTATTAAGGTCAAACGCCCACCGGTGGTGCTGGTGCATGGGTTGTGGGGATGCGGAGATCCGAACAACAAAATGTATGCATGGAAAGAATTTGAATCTAAGTTCAATCCCGTGGATAAGGGACTATATGATATTTTCAGTGTTGATTACTTTGAAAGGAACCAGGTGCGAAGTATTACAGAGCATGCCTACAGATTAGGGAATAAGATGGATAATGCCTTTGATAAACTGAAGGCCTCTGGTTTTGCAGTTTCCAAAGCCGACATTATCGCCCACAGCATGGGAGGTTTGTTAACCCGCCAATACTGCTTCGATAATAAAACAGATTGTCAGAATAGGGTTCACAGATTCATCACTATTGCTACGCCGCATTTTGGGTCAGAACTGGCTGACTTGTTGTTGGTGTATAGAGATGATAGAAATAATTTCCCTGGCCCTCCTCTATTGCCATTTTGCCGGACAGCTGTTGATAGATTTATCAGAGGGGCAATCATACCCTACGCTAATTATCAGATGGTTGAACCGCATCCTATTTCCCCGAGTGGTGGCGCAATCGATGATCTTGCGACAGGTACGCTTCCACCTTTTATGCAGAGCAAGAGTAAGACTTCTATGGGGCGATGGGCTGATCTTCCCCCACTACCAAGCATGATTAGCTCACACATCATTGTTGGAATAGCACCGACGAGCGAAGATGGTGTGCATCCTCAAATCAAGGATTTATGGACCATGGTTTTATTAAACTGCGGAATAGGGCGCGATAATTTGTTTGGTTCGGAAGTTAACCTGAATGATCGAATTGTAAAACAGAGCAGTCAGCGAGGTGGAGTTGACAGCCAATATACGACCATTGTTAATGGCGAGGATCACTTCTCAGTTAGAAATTCTAATGTGACAATCAATAAGATTAGATTGCTGCTTGATTCGGCAGCTGGTTCGAGTTTATTTACAAAATGAAGATCGCAAGGGGGAATATATAATGAAAATTATTTTTGGAATTATTATGTTTGTGCTACTGGTCATATATATAGAAGAATCGCATGCTATAGAGATTACATCGCCCAAAGAGGGTGAGGTGTTTTATGCCGGATCAACATTTGACATAATTGTTAAACCGGGCGATGGTGAAGACTGGGCTAAAGTTTTCTATTACGTCAATCCGATGGATTATAACTTTATTTACAGACAATACAAAGCAACGCTTAAAATTCCAATTGACTTATTGGGTAATCAAGAACTCTCCATATCTGCTGTTGATCAATCCGGAAATGCAGTTGAGCTTAGAGGAAGTATCTTCATCAAACTTCCTCCCAATGTGGTGTTGAAGGGGATTGTGGCGGGCGATGCCGGTGATGATTTAATCTCATTAAAGAAGATGCCTGTGGGAAGTGCCGCCATTGATATTGAGCGGTATGGAACTCGTCAACTTACTACTCATGGTCAATACTCGGACAATGTCAATCGCGAAATGACTTCAGCTACCAGTGGCACGACCTATACCAGCAGCAATGAAAATATTGCAACTGTGAGTCCCGATGGCAAGGTGTCTGCACAGGGTCTCGGCACTGCGACAATCACTGTTATAAACGGCAAATACAGCGCGACGGTAAAGGTTGTCGTAAAGCCGTATAAACAATGAGGACATGCTATGCAGCTTGAGTAGAGAGCCACTTGAGGGACGACATATTGACAGCGCCAATTTTGTGGCGGAAACAACAGAGGAAGGGCTGAAACAAAAGAAAGTGTATAGATCGGGAGATGAAAGACAGTATGAGTAAACAAGAGGGGACAGAATGATGAAACAAAGAATGATCAGGAAAGCGGTGCTTGCAGCCCTGATGCTTCTGACCCTTTTGTTTGCCCACTCATCCCTTGCTTTTGCCTCCGATCCTATCGGCAGCGGCGCTCTCCACGTGCTGGGCGTCGGCCTTGCAGCAGACCCGTCCCATCAGAACGCGCCGGTCAATACCGGCACTGCGGTCAATACGAAACTGGTAATGCCGAACATCGACTTTGGCGGCGGCATAGGCACACCTTCTGATTTTCTCGTAGTGGCCGAACTGACCGGCCCCGGCATAACAAACCCGATTACTATTTCGGCCCGGCCCGGCGCACAGCTCGTCATCCCGCCCCTTCCGCAGGAAGGCACCTATATATTGGATAAGATCAGGCTGATGTCCGGGGATGTGGTGATTCTCTATGCCGACCCGTCCATGGCGATGATCGATACCATCAAGAAGATACTGATAACCCAGGTGGTCTCCCGCCCCCTGAGCCTAAGTGAGATCGAGAGCCTCGGCATTACCATCAACCCCTCGAACTTCACTGCGTACAAATTCACGGTAGGCTTTGGCACAGAGACCGGCACGGTGAAGATGGATATTCCGGTTGTGATGGACCGGCGGGACGACATAAAGAACGTAACCGATCAGGTGGCAATGGATATGCCGCCCCAATTTGCGAGCATGCCGCAGTTGAAGGTCCCCAACTTTCAGGTCAAGGGTTTTCAGATGGAGATAAAACCGGAGGAGGTGGAGGACCTCAGATTTATAGCGTTCAGCCCGCCGATAGCCGGGGCTGTTGTTATCCCCGGAGATGTCGGTTTTCTAAACCAGTTCTTCGAAGTGCTGCTGATGGTGACGAACAATGCGCCTACAGGCTCGAACCTGATCGTCAGCGACATCAGCGCCCAGATATATCTGCCTGCAGGTAAAGACAATATCCCCTCGACTCTGGATGACCCGCTCAGAATTGCGGCAACCAATAATGGCACAGCCTCGAAGGTACCTGTGATTGCCTCGGGCGGCGGAAGCCAACTGTCCGGCCAGCAGTCAGGGCAAGGCAGATTTCTGGTAGAGGGACTGCGCGAAGGAACACATCAGGTCAATATAGACATCAGCGGAACACTCCTGGGCCTTCCGAGCGGCCCCATCAAGATAAGCGGTAAGGCGGCAGGTACGGTGGTGGTGAGAAACCCCAAATTCTCCTTCACCTTCGGACATCCTGACGTAGTGCGCGACGGAGAGAAATACTCACTGTACATTACGATCAACAATACCTCAACGTCCGACGCGAACCTCGTGAGCCTGACGCTCTACCCAGGAGACATTTCTGGCGCAACCATGGTTTCCGACTCAGACCCTGGATCGCCGCTTGGCATGGTCAAGTTCGAGACTATCAGGGCAGGCGACTCTGCGGTTGCCGAGTTCAGGTTTATCGCACGCAAGACCGGCAAGGTGACGTCCACCGCATTTGTGGGCGATGAAGGCGTAAACGGCGTATTCCGCCTTCGGACCGGCATAGGAGACAGCGGCATACCCCTTTCTCCGGATTCGATCGTGGTTCCTCAGTTTGCGGAAAACCTGCCCTCTGATCTGCTTTTTCAGGCCATACGTCTGCTGGGCCTTGCGCATAGCGTCTCCACTGCGCCGTCGCTTCCGCCCGGGGTGACAAGAATCTCGAAATACTCTGTAGTGCTCAGGGCCTACGAACTGGCAGAGGCCGGGCTCAGGATCAGGATAGGCGAGCCGGTCCAGAGGTCTGTTTCAGACCTTGTGATGGACTGGCTTGGCAATGGCCAGTCTGACACCGGACTTGCGGAGTTGATACGGACAACCGAGGCCGGCAGGGATTTCCTGTTTGAGGCAGGCAGGATTATCGGCAACGGGGAACCGTTAGATATGCAGAGGGTGTTTGGGGATGTGGTGAAGTATCGTCAACCCTTTATCTCTGCGGTCATCGATAACAGAGGCGCATCTTCGGCAGCATTTATCGAGATCAGCAACAGCGCAGGCAAGTCTTTTGGCAGAAGGGCGGACGGCTCGATCATCACTGATATGCCTTCAGGGTTTGTTCTGGACATGGACGGAGATCCGGCCCTGGGCCTCCGCGATATGGCTATTGTGAACAATACGGCTTCCGGTGATGTTTTTGATCTCAAGATTAAGGGAGTGGCTTCAGGCCTGATCAACTTCGGCCTGATCTTCCCGGACCAGTATGGCGGGTTCAGCCAGGCGACTTACAAAAATATCGCAATCACCGCCGGCGAGACGATAACGGCGCGGATCGTGGCCAGTGCCCAGGCCCCGGTCTTGAGAAAGGGCCAGTCGGACATTAACGCCTCCGATGTCTATACGTATCCGGCCAATGCCGGCCCAAGGCCCATAGGCGCCATGCAGCTATCGGAAGGGGACATGCGCGATCGCGGGAGGGTCGTGGTTGTCCTGTTCGATGAGAAGATCAAGCCGGAGTCTGCCAATAACCCGAAGAATTACGAAGTGGTGTACAGGACACTCTCCAGACGGCTGATCAATCCGCCTGAAGCGGTCAAGATCCTCCCGGGCGGCAGGATCATAGAGATCATGTTCAAGGGCACTATTTCTCCCTTCTTCGAATATGACCTGAAGCTCTCGGGCATAACAGATCCGTATCTGAATATGCAGGAGCCTCCTCTGGCCCGCATACCTATCGTTACGACGCTTACAACGCCCGGCGGGATAATCTCCGGCACCGTCAGAAAGGGCAACGGCGATCCTATCCCCTATACCGAGGTGCAGTTGTCGGAGATGTTCATCGATGACGAAGGGTATCCTTTCAGGGTGATCACGAACCTTGCGATGACGGATGCGGCAGGCAGTTACCAGATAGACTATGCCACGTTAAACCGCGAAGGCTTTTCCGTGAGCAGCAGCGACCCTGAGACCGGTCAGCAGGGCAGCATGACATCGCAGATCATCATGGACCGGCAGCATCTGAGGCTGGATATCCTGCTGCTTGGCCTGGGGACCCTGACAGGACAGGTGGTCCGTGCGGAAGATAATCTGCCTCTGCCGGGCGCCCGGGTGACGGTCAGCAGCCTTACCAGCGGCGGATCTGTTTTTGAGACGAATGCGGACGCAAGCGGCAAATTCATTATGAAGATGGTGCCTGTCGGGATTCTCAATATCCGGGCGAAATATGGTTATTATGAGGGGGCGATTGCAGCAACCATGCCTTTGGCCGGTTCTTCGGTCGATACCCTCGTCCCTGCCTATAACATGGAATCTACCGGCAAGGTCAACGGCCGGGTATTCGAAGCCGACCTCAAGACGCCCATCTCCAAAGTCCCGGTAATTGTGCGGGGCGACCGCGGTTATACCAACTGGATGTACTCGGATGCAAACGGATCGTTCTCCTTTGACAGGGTACCGACCGGCAGTATCGATATCGAGTCCTTCCGTCAGGAAACCGGGGAAAGGGTAACGATGCATAGTTCGGTGACCTACAACGCTGTCACTACGATTAACCTGATATACCCCGGTAATGCCGGCATTGTCGGCAGCGTCGTCAATTTCGATGGAACACCGGTGGCCGGTGCTGATGTGATCTCGGGAATCAATCTGGTAAAGACCGACCAAAACGGAAGCTTTGCCTTTGAAAAGGTGCCGCTCGGTGACGTTGAAGTAAAGGCCCAGCACCCGGTGACCCTTGAAATCGCTACGTCATATGTCCAGATAGCGAACCCAGGAGAAGTGGCACGGGTGAACATCATCTTCCCGGAGCCGAAGAAGACGGGTACGATACAGGGCTATGTCAGGAACGCCTCTGGCAAGGCAATTATGGGCCAGCGGGTCATACTGATGAGGGGCGATGTACTCGAAAAAAGTACTTCTACCGATGGAAACGGTTTCTTCAAGGTGTCTGACCTGGATATGGGCGGGTATTCAGTGAGGACCGTTAATAACGAATTGACCGATGGGGACATGAAGACCGTGTCCCTCGTAGTGGACAAGCAGACGATCACCATCGATTTGAACTTAAAAGGTTTTGGCAAGGTGATGGGCACGGTATACGGCCCTGACGGCGTCTCTCCTGTGGTGGCCAGCATCATTTTCACCAGGACGCGTTTTACCGGTATAGGCAGTCCCTACTACGAACAGGTCAGATATGTAAGCGATCAATTGACTAATACCGGCCTGAGCGGCAAATACGTGATAGATGCAGTCCGGGTCGGCGACTTCCGGCTTGAGGCCTCAAATGCCTTCTACTCGCAGCCGGTGGTAAAGGTGGGGAAGATCACCAGTCCGGATGAGACGCAGGTGATAGACATCGTGATGATACCCACCTCCACCGTAAGAGGACAGGTCTATCTTGCCAATGGTGAAAAGGCTCCCAAGGGCCTTACGGTGACGATGACCTGCAGAACAATATCGGGTATTCAGGCGATCACGAGGGATGACGGCACCTTTGTGTTTACGCTGGTGCCGCCGGAGGGTTTTACCCTGACTGTCTATGACCCTATGACCGGCAACTATGGGATTTCGCGTGGCAGTGTAGAGACGGGTGACGAGGCGGACGTTGATATTCGGCTGTTAGGCAAGGGCACCGTCAAGGTGAAAGTGATCAATGGCTCCGGTGATCCTCTGTCTGGTGTGAAGATTACGCTCAATAGTGGTTCTGCTGTGGCGCATCTTATGGGAGGGTTCCCGCATTTTAATTCCGACCAAAACGGAGAGGCTGAGTTCCAGAACGTTCCCGAAGGGCCGTATTCCGTGACCGGCGAAGATACCAGAACCATGACTGGCGGCAAGGCAGGCGGGACCATGCCGACCGATCAGGCGGTCATCAATACTACGGTCATAGTCGGGGCCAGCGGGACAGTGTCGGGCACGATATATACTGCCGACGGCCTGGGTGTAGTGCCGTATGCTCAGGTAATGCTCACGAGTGCTTCCCGTCCGGCCTTCTATACCACATCGGATTCAGAGGGTAAATTCAGCTTTACGTACGTGCCCCTGATCTCCTTTACGCTTAATGTCTTTCACCCCGGCACTGGCCGGATAGGCAGTGCATCCGGAATCGTGCATTATGACACGGAGGAAGTAACGGTCGATGTCATGCTTATAGCCCAGGGCACGGTCGAGGGATATGTGTACACAGCCTCAGGCCGGCCCGTATCGAAGGCCAATGTGGTGATCAACAGCGGGTCAGGATCGATTGTGATGACCTCGAACCTCGAAGGCAGATTCAAGGCCTCTGGCATATCGGCCGGCAGCTTTACGGTAACCGCAACCGATCTTTTCACCAGACTGACCGGCTCGGCAACAGGGAATATTACTTCAGAGGGAGAGTTGGTCCGAACCAACGTATATCTGCAGCCCACAGGTCAGATCAAGGGCAGGACCTTGTCTGCTGACGGCGCCGCCGTTCCCTATGCGATAGTTTCCCTTTCAAACGGACGCTCTGCGACAACAGATGTTGACGGCAACTTCTCTTTCGATCTTCTGACACTCGGTTCGTATTCCATTTCTGCAAGGGAGCAAAACGGCTGGGACGGCGGGCAGGGTGCGGCCAGCCTCAGTTACGAAGGTCAGGTCATAACGGTTGATATTGTCTTTATCGGGACCGGCTCGATTGAAGGGAAAGTGGTAAGGGCAGACGGGCAGCCCTTGGGCACATTTGCCACCCTCAGCCTGACGCGCACCGGAGCGCTGACAAACTATTTTACCGGATACAGTGATCTGGTAGGCAACTTCCAGTTTACCGGCATCCCTTTGGGGAACTTCAGCATCTCGGCCAAACTGCCGGGTAGCATTCTGGGCGGTGTGTATGGCGGAACACTCTCAGGAGACGGCACGGTGCTTAGGAACGTTGTCGTCGTGATTGAGGACTCGGGACAGATCCATGGCAAGGTATTCAGGCAGGACGGCGTTACGCCATGCAGGGATGCGGTGATCTACTGTTATCTTCTGACTGCTGACAAACGGGGCTTCTCTCTCTATGCAGTCTCGGCAGCAGACGGGAGTTTCTCCTTTACTGAGATGCCCTTTGGCAGCTTCAGTCTCTCCGTGACCGATTACAGCAGTGGCGGCTCCGGAAGGGCCTCGGGAGTTATCAATGCAGCAGCGGATTCGGCCGATGTCGGCACTATTGTTCTGGATGAAGCGGCCCCTTACGTTGTGAGCATCGTCCCCGTCTCAGGGTCCAGCCAGGTGCCCCTTGATTCGGTCATCGTGGCAACGTTCTCGGAACCAATAAGGACGAGTTCCCTAAACTCTTCAACTATTAGGGTTGTCTCGGGTTCATCCGTGCTTGCAGGGACTCTGACGATAAGCAATGACAGAAAGTCCGTTACGATGAAGCCTGCCGCAAAATTGCCGGAATTCAGTTCGATCACCGTCTCTGTGGCCTCGATTGTGGACGATGCAGGCAAGGTGATGTCAGGCACGACGAAATCGCTCTTCACAACAGCGGACATTACGCCGCCTTCGGTCCGGTCGGCCCGTCTGATTAAGGGCGCCTTTGTTATGGAGTTTTCCGAGGCTGTGAAGACCGGCACAGAATCCATCACCGTGACGAATACGGTTACCGGCAGTGCAGTGGCCGGATCGGTCATGTATTCAGCCGGGAATCTGACTGCTACCTTTTCTCCATCGTCGCCCCTGCAGGATGACATCGTTTATATGCTGCGGGTTTCAGGGCTTTCCGACGGCTTTGGCAATATCCAGACGACCGTGTTTACCGCCTCTTATCTGACGGGCGATAAGCAGCCGCCGACGATAAGTCTGTCAGCCACGGCCACGACGGTTATCGAAGGCACATCCGTGACGATCTCTGCGCTGCCGGTGAACTCGCCGGATATCTATACCGTAGACTTCTGGGTAAAGGGCCAGTTGGTGAAGACCTTTGTGAAGCCTCCCTATACGCTGACCATTACCCCTGTGGAGCCGGTAACGGTTGCCGCTGTTGCAACGGATTATGCGGGCAATACGGCAGCGCCTGTTTCGATCGTCATCAACACAGTACCCAATAATCCTCCGACCGTATCTATCGTATCGCCTACCAATAACAGTCTTGCCTCAACCAGCGGGACTGTGACGGTGCGAGCGCAGGCAACGGATGATCTGGGTCTTAAGGAAATCGAACTCCGGGTGATAAGCACGGACTTATCGCTGACCCAGGTCTACCCTCTATCCGGTAACGTCCTTACCTCTACGCACGACTTCTCCTTTGCGATTCCGTCAACAGCGCTTCCTGGCCATGATATTCGGGTGGAGGTCGTATCCAGAGACGTAAGGGGTCTTCAAAGCACTGTAGCATCTATTACCCTGAAGACTGCGGACAAGACGCTCCCGGTGGTGAAGATAACGTCGTTTAATCAGGGGTTCCATATCAAGCCCGGAGAGAGAATTCCTGTGACAGTCTATGCAATGGACAACTGGGCCATCAGCCGTGTGGATTTTAGGACGGAAGGAGGCATGCAGTTGTCGGAGACGATGATTGTCGATCCGCCATCGTATGATGCTATTGCCCAGTTCTATCTTACGGTCCCGGTCGGCTATGCAGGAGGCACGAAGATCACGGTTGCGCCCTCTGCCACCGATCTGGCAGGCAATGTCGGCTATGCCGCGAGGATAACACTTGTGACGGACGACACAACGCCTCCTGTTGTGACCATTGCTTCTCCGTCTTCAGGCAGCAACATAATGTCCAGAAGTACGGTTAAGGTCTCGGCAACGGCCTCGGACAACGATGCCTTGGACAGGGTGGAGTTTTATATTAACGGCCAGTTGTTTGCCACCAGCAAATACCTTTCTGGAGGCACATACAACGGCTCGTTTATCACTCCTGCAACGGCCGGAAAGCCGCTCACCCTTTCTGCCCGTGCCTTTGATTCCGCAGGTAATGGTTCCGAGATACAGAGCATCACGCTCAATATCATCAGTGATAATGTCCCTCCGGCAATTACGATGGCCTCGAATCCTCTGTCGCTGCGCTTTACCGAGGGGCATAACACCTCGGTGAGTTTCTATGCGAGCGATAATATCGTGGTCTCTTCCATAGATCTCCTGGTCAATAACGCTGTTGTCTCAACACTGCGGAATCCCTCGCCATCCATCCAGACATTTAATTACCTTGTCGGAAACATGGTACCGCAGGGACTTCCTAGCGTGAAGGCGCCGCTTGAGATACGCGCATACGACGCTGACGGCAATCAGGCCACCTCGGGTGTATACCAGATCGACGTGTTTAGGGACAATGCCCCAACGGTGACTGTACAGTCACCACAAAACCTGCAGAACGTTATTGCGGGCGGCAGGATACATATCGAGGCGACTGCGAGCGACGACTTCGGCGTAAAATCCATGGAGGTCAAAGTCAACGGCGTGAGCATTAAAACATCTTCCGGCGCGGCAATTTCCGCAGACTTTAACGTTCCTCTGGATTTGGCGCAATCGCAGATCTCGATCGAGGTCCTGGCAACCGATACTCTCGATAAGGCAGGCTCTAAGACAGTCAGTGTCAACGTGCCGCTGTCGATACGCAAGGTTTCCGAAGTGATTACCGGAGGCGAGGCGATTGATCTGGCAATGTATGGAGGCTATGCCTATCTGCTTGAGAAGGGCTCTGTTATATCGGTTCTGGATCTGCGTGACGTTTCAACTGCCTCCAAGGTCGGAGGTCTGACCCTTCAGGGCAGTTATACTGGAATCGACAGTTATGAAGGATTGATATTTGCATTTGGGACGGACGGAGTGACCTTGATCGACCCGTCAAGCCCGGCAGCCCCGGTGGCAATTGCGAGCTTTAAGTCACCGGCTGCGGTAACAGATATTGCCTTTAGGATGGGCCATGCGTATGCCGGGATGGGCTCAAGCGGCCTGCTCGTGCTGGATATTCATGACCCCAGCAGACCGTTGGGTAAGGTTATTACCGGCATCAATGCGCAGCGTGTCTCAATCGACGGTGATAATCTGATTGTCTCGAGTGGTTCAGCCAACCCCTCGCTGAGCGTCTATTCTCTATCTCAGCCCAGAAGTCCTTTGAGTCTCTGGACTTATAATGCAAGCAGCGTGACCGCCTTTAATGCCGCCGGAGCATCGGGAATAGGGATAACAGCTGGCAATAAGATATCGTCTTTCGGCCTCAGCTCAGGTGCCGGTATCAGCAAGCTTGCGGACCTTACTCCAAATCCGTCTGCGGCCATAAAGGGAATCGATACCCTGGGGCGCTATACCTTCACCTCTTCCGGCACAGCAGGCTGGAATATGATCGAGGGCACTGGAGCCGGCCTGTATGATCTGGGAAATATATCTGCAGGCGGCAATACCTCACGGGTGGTCTTTAATAGAGGATATGTCTTTACTGTCGATGGGACCGCAGGTCTTAAGATATACAGGGTTGAGTCTGCGGATGCTACAGTCCCGACTGTCCAGATCAAGTCGCCTTTATCGGGCAGCTCTGTTTCAAAGGGTGCGGAAGTGGAACTGCAGGTTGAGGTCACAGGCAGCGATCCGGCGGCAGTCACCTTCTCTATAGACGGCCGGGAAGTATACACTGACACGACGCAGCCGTATGCTTTCAGGTTTAGTGTGCCGGCCAATGCAAGCACGCTTGTCGTAAAGGCCGGGGCCATAGGTTTAAACGGGATCTATGCCGAGTCTCCTGAGGTTACTCTTAACGTTACTGACGATGCAGTTGCCTCTACGGTCACCATAACGACACCGGCTCCTGGCACGACACCGGTCTTGTTCGAAGGGGAGACGTTGCATGTGAAGGGCTCTGCGCAGGACAACCTCGGCGTGGCGGTGATTGAGCTGTATGTGGATGGGATATTTGTCGATTATACCCTTTCTTCTGTATTCGATTTCACCTACACAGTCCCTAATGACGGTCTGTTGAATAATACCGACTACCTATCCGAGGTTACGGTCAGGGTCACCGATGTCTCCGGGAATGTTACTGAAAGTAAATTCAATCTGCATGTCATACAGGACAATCCTCCGGTAGTAACGTCCCTGAGCACACTGCCGGCCTCAGGACTGACAGCGAATTCACTGATCACGCTGATTGCGGCTGCTACGGACGACCGGGGCATAAAGGACGTAAAATTCTATGATGGGGATACGCTCCTGGGCGCCGGCACTTTATCAGGCGGGCAGTATTTGATTTCCTACAGAGTGCCTGCTGTGACCAGGGACGGCGAAACCAGGACGCTCCGGGCCAGGGCAACAGATACCGCCGGACTGACTGGTGAGACAGCCATAACAATAACCATTGTAATGGACAAGGTTCTGCCCGTTGTGACTATGGTCTCCGACCTTGCTGCTATGAGGTTTACCGAGGGCCATAACGCAAACATCACGGTGACCGCTATTGACAATATCGGCGTTGCATCGCTTGAACTCAGAGTGAACAATAAGGTGGTCTCAACAATCAATAATCCTGCATATAATTCTCTGACCTTTGCTTATCTCGTTGAGAGCCTCATCACTTCGGGGATGAGCAGCGTAAGGGTACCGCTTGAAGTCAGGGCCACTGACCTTAACGGCAATATCGGAACATCCGGGACCTATACCATAGAAGTCTTCCCCGATAATCCTCCCTCAGTGGCCATTCTGTCGCCCCTGCCGGGGCAGAACGTTATAGGTGGCGCTTCGATAAGGCTTGAGGCAAGGTCTTCTGACGACTTCGGTGTGGTATCAATGGAGCTTAAGGCCGGCGGCATAAGTCTGGCCAAGGTGTATGCTGCTTCGATCTCGGCTGACTATAAGGTGCCGTCAGCTGCTTTCGGTTCTTCCCTTGTCCTTGAGGCGATTGCGACCGATACCCTTGGCCATAGCATCTCAAGTCTAATTGACCTGAATGTGCCTATGCGTGTCAGCCAGGTTTCAACGATATCCACAGGCGCTGAGATCATAGACGTCGCATACTATAGCGGATACGTCTTTGCGCTTGAGAAAGATATCGGCCTCTCGGTAATCGACGTACGTAATCCTTCTTCGCCAGGGAAGATTGCCGTCCTCCCGCTTCAGGGGAGCTTTACCAGCCTGCGTATGTTCGAAGGGGTGGCCTATATATATGGACCGGAAGGCTTGACCCTGGTCGATGTCCTTGACCCTGCGGCTCCGGTGGTGCTGGATATGTTCGTAACGAACTATCCTGTTTTGGATATATCGTTTAGAAACGGATATGCGTATTGTGCGATGGGTGCGGGCGGACTCATGATCCTTGACGTGCACGATCCGCAAGACATTAGCACCGTTGCTCCATAAAAAAGAGGGGAGAACTTTTAAGCAGTTATGACATGAAGAAAATGTGCTTTATGAATAATGAATAAGGTAAACACATGGTTAAGATTGACTAAGAATTGTATGGAGGAAGAGAGATGAAAGCAAGATGGATGCAGATGATTATTTTCTCTGTTTTAATCGGATTGATGGCAGTGCCTGCCTCTGCCTTTGACAGCGGCAGCACCGGGGCGCTTGGCGCCTTTAACCCGGTAACGAGTGTGGAGGTTGAGCTTCCGGCTGACGGTAAGCTCAACTATACTACAGTGAATATTCCGACGGGCGTTACGGTCACGTTCAAGATGAATGCTGCCAACACCCCTGTATATATGTTGGCGACCGGTAACGTGACCGTAGCAGGCTCGATCAGCATCAGTGGTACCAGTGCCAATGGAATTGCCAACGGAAGAGGCGGACCGGGCGGTTTTGACGGAGGGCTTGGCGCAGCCGGCGGCACTTGTGGCGGCGTTGGACTTGGCCCCGGCGGGGGGAAGATGGGCGGCAACACGACGAGCTTCTACGTTGGTGCAGGTGGCGGTGGAGCTGGCTTTGCAGTAGCAGCGTCAAAAGGCGCAGATGGTAACTGGTCCGGTGTTATTTACGGAACTGGCGGAGCCGGGGGACCGGCATATGGGAACCCCTCTTTGCAGCCGCTCATTGGCGGTTCGGGTGGCGGCGGAGGCTGTGGCAGTAATCAATATTCCGGCTACTACAGCGGAGCGGGCGGTGGTGGCGGCGGAGCAATACTTATTGCATCGACCGGCACGATTGATGTCTCTGGTTCCATATTGGCTAACGGCGGCAACGGTGGCATTGCAGGCAACTATTCAGGCAAGGGTGGCGGAGGCAGCGGTGGTTCCATCAAACTTATGGCCAATATCATCAAGGGCAATGGCACACTTTCGGCCACAGGTGGCAGCGGTGCTCCTGCCGGTGGATCTTACGACGGCGGTAATGGCGCTGACGGAAGGATTCGGCTTGAGACAAATACCCTTCAGAGGACTGCCGCTTCAACACCTTCTTTTACCTATCTTGATTCCCCGGTCTACGTCTTTCCTCCAAACCTGCCTGTTTTGAAAATCACGAGCATCGGTGGCGTGACTGTGCCGTCTGCTCCAACAGGAAAGTATTCTGCCCCGGACATCTTACTGCCAGCGAACATTGCGAACCCTGTAGCGGTTGCAGTTGAGGGCAATAACATTCCGGCCGGCACTACGGTAACAATATCAGCGATATCGCAATTAGGGGCTTCGACTTCCAAAACCGCGACACTTGCAGGGACAACTGAAGTATCGACGGCAGCAGCAACCCTTACCCTCTCTGCCAAATATGTTAATATCATTTCCGTATCAGCAACCTTTACCGTAGTCGCCTCAAATGAGATGCCGGTCTTTGCCGGAGGCGACCGGATCGCCAAGATGCGTGTCGACTCAGTCCTGGGAGGTGGCTCTTCTGTAACGTACATAACAGAATCAGGCAAAGAGATCCTGGCTCAGATGTAGAGACGGAAAATTTGGGATGATGACAATTGTGAGAAGGGGCAATAAGACGTGATGACTAAACTGCTTAGAGGGAAAAGCTCCGGCTTGGGACGCACACTGGCGAATGCCGTGATCGTATCTCTTCTGGTTGTTCTGCTCAGCTGGTCGCCGGCATTCAGCGACAACGCCTTTGCCCCTCCTGTCAGCGTTACCTTCCCCTATACCATTGACGGGATTATTAGTGCTAGGCCTGTCAGCGTCAGCTTTACCGGCACACCCTTGCTTGATGGGCCCATTTATTCCAACCCTGTAAGTGTCAGCTTTACCGGCACACCCTTGGCTGACGGAGCATTGATATCTCCTGCCGTTAGTGTCTCATGGACTTCAGCTATGTTTACAGATACATATTCCTCGGCTGCGAGCGTTGTTATTAACGGGTTCCTCGGCCTCTGGCATTTTGACAATAACTGGTCCGACGCATCCGGAAACAGCAATACCGGCACTATCTCGGGCGGAGCTGTATTCAATGCAAGCGGCAAGGCAGATGCTGCCGCAGGTTTTAACGGCACCACTGCATACGTTGATTTCGGTTCGTCCAATACGCTCTGTCCCCCCCATGGCGTAACACTTGAAACGTGGATCAAGATCAACAGCGGTGCCTCCGGAAGCATGTATATTGCCGGCAATACGGACGAAACCACCCTGACTGGTTATGGCCTCTTTGTTCAGGCAAACGGGACCGTTGCATTTAAAATAGGAGATGGCTCCTGGCATACGGTAGCAGGCACTACGGTGCTGACCCAGGGGCTTTGGTATCATATTGCAGGTTCCTATGATGGCGAAAAACTGCGTCTGTATATTAATGGATTGCAGGACAATGAAGCTGCGTCAGGCGCCCTTACGATCAAATACCAAAACTCCTTCAGGGCGGCATACCACCCTGGAACATCCGGCGCAGGTTATTTCTCTGGCCTGATCGACGAGCTTGCTGCTTACAACCGGCCCCTCTCCTTCGAAGAAGTGCTGAGTCATTACCGCAATGGCAAGATCGATATCATTGCCCCGGCTGCGCCGATGGTCAACACGGTTAGTCCTTTAACCCGGATAGCGACCGTTTCTCTTTCAGGTACCAAGGATGCAGACTCGGCAATATGGGTGAACAGCACGAGGATAGTCCCTCTTGACAGTTCCATCACCTGGCAGGGGGCATATACCCTGCAGTATGGCCCCAATACGCTGAAAGTAACGGCAGTGGACGCTGCCGATAATCAGAGCAGCCCGGTCACTCTGAACATTACGCTTGATAACCAGTCGCCGACGATCGAAAGCTCAGTGCCGGTCCATAATTCGAACACTGCCAGTGTTGTGAACAACATCACGATTGTTCTTGTTGACACCTATTCAGCCATTAACCTTGAGGCAAGTTTCGCCAATGCGACTGTAAAGAATCTGGCAGGTCTGACGATTGCCGGTTCATGGGCAAAATCCGAACCAAAGACGATCATATTCGCTCCGACAAGTCCCCTTCCCCAGGACACATATACGGTGACAATCAGTCCGACAGATGCTCTTGACAATACGGGTACAAAGCAGATTGTATTTACCAACCATGATACCACCCCGCCGGTGACGACGATCAGCCTGTCCGGAACGCCTGGCAGCGACGGATGGTACTCGACACCGGTCACTGTAACACTTGCCGCCGTTGACAGCGCAGATGGAAGCGGAATAGACAAAACTGAATTCTCTCTGGATGGCACAACGTGGAGCACATATACTGCACCGTTTGCTATCGATACAGACGGCACGACCACAGTTCGTTATCGGTCACGTGACAATGCGGGTAATCTTGAGACGACCAAGACCAAGGACGTAAAACTGAACAAAGCAGGTATAGTCGGCCAGTGGCATATGGACAATGACTGGCTTGATTCGTCGGTTATGGGGAAGAATGGCACTCCATATAATGGAACGACTTTCAGTACAGATGCGAAGGTAGGAGCTTCTTCAGGCAGTTTTGACGGTGCGGATGATTATGTAGCCGCAGGCCTTAACGGTACTGCTATGAATACCGTAAGTGTAGAAATGTGGATAATGAGGAAATCAGCCGGTAATAAGGGCATTTTTCAATGGGCCAATACATTAAGTTCAACCGGCCCTTTCATCTATTTTTATGATGCAAATGGAACCCTTCAAATGTATATGGATGGGAACTATCAGATTAACACGAGCATTGATCTTAACAACTGGCATCATATTGTGCTTACTCATGATGGCTCGGTATGGAGACTCTATAAAGATGGCAGCTTTGTCAGCAGTTATACTGGCGGCAGAACTTGGCAACAATATGCGGCAAATGTATATTTTGGAAATGGGTACCACGGATACTGGAACGGCCTCATCGATGAAGTCACCATCTACAATCGCGCATTGTCAACCGAGGAGATCCAGACGCATTATCAGACATCTTCTATCGCTCCGCCAACGGTTGATCCTGTGGTCTCTCCTACCGTTTTATCGACAGTCAGCCTATTTGGAACCAAGCCGGCTGACACCTCTGTCTTTGTTAACGGGACTGAGGTTTACCCGTTCGACGGATTGACCGCATGGCAGGGAACATACGCGCTTCAGCCGGGGAGCAACACGCTTAATATCACCGCAAAGGATGGAAACGGATACCATAGCCAGCCGGCCATCCTGACTGTTGTCCGGGATAACACGTCTCCGACAATATCCTCCTCTGCCCCTGCAAACAATGCCTTTGTGAACAGCCCGATAGCAACGGTTACTATACAACTTACCGATGCATTCTCATCAGTGGATCTCGCAGCAACAAAAACCGGTGCATCCGTGAAAAACTCTCTTGGCGAAGATATCCCAGGGACATGGACACCGTCCGGCGCGGATACTATTGTCTTCACGCCGACCGCATCCTTTGGTGTAGGGACCTACACGGTCACTGTATTCCCGACAGATAGTCTGGGCAACGCATCCTCCATAGGACAGATGATAACCTTTACCTATGATATCAATGCACCGTCTGTGCCAACGATCAATACGGTCACGTCACCGACCAGGAATTCTTCACAGACCATAACGGGAACAAAGACAGCGGACACAGCGGCTGTTATCGTCGCCTCCTCCACTGCGACTATTGGAGCAGTCTCCTATCCGTCATCGACTACATGGAGCGTAACGGTAGCGAACCTGCAGCAGGGTTCAAACACCATTACAGCCTATGCAAAAGATGCTGCCGGCAACCAGAGCGACAGCACTACTGCCGTCATTCTCTATGATATAACGCCGCCTGTTGCCGTGACTATAGATGTAGATTCGGTACAGTCTCCCACGAAGAACTCGACGGTAACCATGACCGGGACCAAAGAGGCCAATACCGACCTCTATGTTAACAACACGAAGTCAACGGCTGCCTTTGTAGCGACCTCATGGAGCTATACAGCAAACCTGAGCGAAGGACTCAATACCTTCAGCCTGTATAGCAGGGACGCTGCAGGTAACCAGGGGCTGGCAACGAACATACAGGTAATCAAAGATACTACTCCTCCGAGGATTGCATCGTCGGTGCCTGCTGCAAATAGTAGGATAAACCAGGTAGCGACCATAGATGTCGCCTTTGTTGATGATAACTCCACCGTAAATATTGGTGCATCTCCTGAAGGTACAGTCAGCAAGAACTCAAATACCTTGATCAGCGGGATCTGGAATTGGAATGCCCAGAACGGCCATGCAGTATTTACTCCTGATCCTTCTTTTAACCCCCTCGCAGACGGTGTATACACGGTCTCAATATCTCCTGTCGATGTGCTTGGCAACAGGGGCACTGCTTCCTTCAGCTTTACCGTGGACACGGCTCCTCCTGTTGTACAGTCACTTGTGATGAGCCCTACCAGTCCGCATAAGGCAGAGGTTGTTGCCTTTACGATCACCTTTAATAAGGCTATGACAACAGGGACCCAGCCTGTCGTCTCGTTCGGATCGACATTGCCCTATACCCAGTGGCCTCTTGCAGGCGGAACCTGGATAGATACCAAGACCTGGAGGGCAAGCTACACCTTCACCGCCTCAATGGGCGACGGCAATTATACGATAAAGATCACAAGCGCCCAAGACTCCCTTGGCAATCAGATCTCATCTGCAGAGATTGGGACCTTCGTCCTCGACACCATGCCGCCTGTACAGCCTACAGTCAGTGCTGTTATATCGCCCACAAAAACTGCAACTCAGACGATCTCAGGCACAAAGCCTGCCGATACTGCCATTGTGATAAACGGCGTTCAAAAGGTGGCGTTAGATGCATCGACCACCTGGAGTTGTGTGTATACCCTTTCCGAAGGACTGAACTCCCTATCCATAACTGCACGGGATCTTTCGGAAAACGATTCAACACCGGCTAACGTAACGATTACCCTCGACTCAACGCCGCCGGTCTTTACGGTGGACACGTATAAAACCCCCTGGGCTGCTGCAACGCAGAACATATCAGGGAGAAAAGAACCGGGAAGCATCGTGAAGATAAACGAGGTACAGATATTCGGGGCCGATGATCTCAATTCCAAGTGGTCATTTACCGTGAATCTCAGCGCTGGAATTACGAACCATTTTGTCCTGACTGCATCTGACGCCCTCGGGAATACGACTTCAACGGCGATAGATATTGTTTCTGATAACAAAGGGCCGAAGATAACAGCATTCAATATCTTGCAGGGAGAGGTCTTCATCACCCCGGTCACTATCAGCGCTTCTGCCACTGACAGTGAAGCCGGAATGGCGAGGATGGAGATCGCTATCGACGGGACCCTTGTTAAGGTACAGACAGGCGGGAGCGTCTCATATTACTGGAACATCGGAGAGACCCCAGAGGGTAACCACTCTGTAAAGGTGGCAGCATATGACCAACTGGGGAACGTAACCGAAGAGACACGGCAAGTTATTGTCGATCTTGCGCAAGTTATCGACATGGGGCAAGTGATGACGACGGCAATTGACGGGGATTATCTGTATACCGCACATGGCAGCGCAACCCCTCCTCTAAGTGTTTTTTCTCTGGATGATCCCCTGAACCCTGCCCTTGTCTCCACATACGGCCTGGGGCCGGTAAATGCTTTTACGGCCGGCGGGACGACAGGGATCGGAACCACGTGGGCGAGCAGCCTGGTATCTCTGGGCTATGACGGAGCGATCTTTACGAAATTGTCCGATATCGTCCTTCCACGGAGCGCCATAAAGTCTGTATCTCTTAGGGGGCAATACGGGTTTTATTGTTCCGGCCTCGACGGTTGGGGCATGGTGGAGGTTTCCGCTGAAGGCACTCTCTCTGATATGGGCGTAATCAAGTCCGGATTTAGCACCAGTAGGGTTATTGATGGAGGCGGCTATATCTTTTCAGCGAACGGCACAGGCGGTCTCGGGATTTACAAGATCGAGACGGTGAATGCCGCCAGACCCTCGATTATTATAACGTCTCCTGCCTCGGGATCAAGCATCCCGCAAGGAGCGGAAGTGGAGATAAAGGTCGACGTGGTCAATGGCGATAGCGCTTCAGTCACATTTCTTGTAAACGATGTCGAGATGTTCGTCGACGAATCTGCCCCTTTCAGTTATCGCTTCAGGGCACCAAACGGTGCAACAACACTTACCCTCAAGGCTAGAGCGTATAATTTGAGTGGCCTTTGGGCGGACTCTCCGGAAATCGTCCTTACCGTCAATTGATGATGCAGGATTCAGCAGCTCTTTTAGAAGCGTATCATACTGAACGCCACGAGGATACTGACTATGCGCCTATCGGACAGGACGAGTTTTGCCTGGTTATCACGGAGGTTGCAGAGTACTTGTGAATGTGCAGGGAAAATGCTGGTGGGAATCAGAGGCATTGCTGGTCGGGTGGTAAACTTTCGCTGAAATAGTGAAAGGACATTTAACTGGAGGGTAAATAATGTCGAAAAGATCATCTACGAAGCTCAAAAGAGGGACAATACCTCAATATATCGTTTCCATTCGTAAGATCGAAGAACTGACGGGACAGAACTTCCTTTCGGCACTAAAGAAAGACATCCCGGATTCACTTGAGACGACACAGCCGGAAATGTGGCAGTAGCGATCTCCCTCTATGGGGAGGGGAATGAGATGAATGCCAGCGATGGAACACCAAGAAGAGCAATAATGTATTATCACACTAATTCAATGGGTCCGGATATAGACGCCTTGAAAGCCGGCTTTAAAAAGTGTGGCGACCTTGCCCAAAAACGTGGTGTTACGCAAGCTGGTCTGGCTGTACCAATAAAAAGCACTTTAGATGGTGTAATTAGCGGCGTATTAGGAGATGAAGCTGTAGGCCTCTTGCAACGAAATAGAGTTCTTGATCTAAATGGATTTTATATCCATCTGATCACAAAACGCGTAACGCCCCGAAGGTTCTCAGGCCCTGTTCTTGCCGTTTACACAACAATCGAGCAGATTGTAACTATTGCGAACTCGTCATACTGCAAAGGATTAATTTATGTCCCTTGGGCTGAGGATGAATTAGGTCAGTTTTGCAGGCGCTATCAGTCAGAAGAAATACCATATGTTACAAAAGGAGGGATCGGAAATGGCATTGATGACTAAGGGAGATCTTTACTTTAAGGATTATCAATGGAAAGCGTACGCTGGAGATAATCCTGAAGTAACGGGTGAACCTGATAGCACTTTGTTCAATCGGCATGAAGGCTATGAGGTCCTGTATTTGATCAATAAGATTGCGGCAAGAAACGTTTTTAAGCAAAAAGCGTCTGGGACAAAGCTGGAGAAAATGATCCGCTACGAATTGCCGTCAGATGTTCGTGGCCAGGAGCGAGTCGTGAACTGGTTAGAAAACAATTGGGACAAATCAAAATACTAAGGCATATTGCAATTGACGAGCTGTGAATAAAGTCACTGCGACACCACAGGGTGTATCAATTATCAATTTGAAACCAGTCAATTCTGAAAATCAGGAGGCAATAAATGCCCGGTAGCTATGCACACATTACTCTTGTAAATGAGGCATCTGAGAAAAGACGCCTTAAGAAGATGGCTGGATTTCCAATTGAGGCAATCGATGCTGCAGGCCTCCATGCCAAGTTTCTGGAACTGGGATGCATCAGTCCCGACTATCCCTATCTGGACATTACTTCAGCAGATTCTAAAAAGTGGGCTGACGCCATGCACTATGCCCATACAGGTCAGGCTATATTTATAGGTGCTGAGCTTGTTCGTGCTCTTCCGGCCGGTATTCCAAAGGATAAGTGCCTGGCCTGGCTCATGGGCTACACTGCCCATGTGGTGACCGATATGTGTATTCATCCTGTTGTTGAGCTTAAAGTGGGACCATACAAGGGAAATGAAACGCCTCATAGGCGCTGTGAGATGCATCAGGATGCCTACATATTCAGTCGAATGGGTACCGGGATGCCCCAGACCGCTCAGCATATCAGATCTACGATACTTAAATGCGGAGATCAGAACGACCCTGAGTGTTTAGACCCAGATGTCAAAAACCTATGGGAGGAACTTCTCAGGAAGGTTCACCCCGAAATCTTTAATAGTGATATGCCTGACCTGGATAAATGGCATAAGCGGTGTTACAACATTCTGGAGCAGCTTCTGCCTACATCCGGCCGGCTAATTGGCTTTGCACGGCATGCCTGTAATAGAAATGGTCTCCTATATCCTACCCCTGAGGAGATAGAGATGGGAGAGTATATCGACAATCTCAGGGTGCCATCAAACGCAGGCCGCCAGGAGATGCATATGCATTACGACATGATATTCGATTGGGCGACTGAGCAGGTCCAGAAGGTTTGGCTAAATGTCACTCAATATGCCTTGGGAGAATCGGATTCATTACCCTTCTATAAAGATGAATGGGACCTTGATACAGGAAGAAACAAGAGTGCCTCAGCAGCGCCTCTTGTGTTCTGGGAGGTGGCTTGATATGAAATACTTGAGAACGGTCATATTGCTTATCGTTACAGTCTCACTGGCCTCCGGCTGCGCATTCTGCCCGCCAATTGATCCCAAGCAGAAGCTGATTATGCAGTTCGACGATTCTATGATTCCGCTTGCCAAGTCGGTCGAGGTCACGGTGGGCAAGCTGTCACCGGATGCAAAGGACCAGGCGATATTCGATGAAGTTATCAAGAGAAGTGGCGATCCCGGCCTGACAAAACCCTTTGCCGGGTATCTGTTAAGGGCGAGGATAGAGGGTGATACAGCCGTTATTCTCCTTTGTTATCCTGACGGTAAAGAGGGAATCATTGAGGATGTGACCTGCACAACGAGACCTGATATGCATCGTCCATCGAAGTCTCCATGTGAATACATGCTTGATGTTAAGAAGGTTTGTGCAACTCGATAGTAATCTTATTTTGATTAAACGAAGGATAATAGGGGGGACATTGAAGAAGATTCTGATTGTAGACGATGATGAGCATGTTCGGGCCTTTGTTAAGGCTCTATTTGTGAGAGAAGATTTTATTACTACTGACGCTTCCTGTGGCGTAAGCGCAATCAAGAATTTCGAGTCCAATCAACCGGATGTCGTCATCATCGATCATGACATGCCGCACATGAGTGGGGTAGAGGTCCTGAAGGAACTCAAGAAAATAGCCCCTGATCTGCCGGTTGTCATGTTCACCGGATCGGGTAATGAGGCATTAGGCGAAGCAGCAATCCGCGCAGGAGCCTCTGATTTTATTCGTAAGCCCGCTGATAACAATGTCATTATAGCTGCTGTCCAAAAAGCCTTGGGAAGTTCAGGCATACCTATGGATCATCGCACGGCATGATTCCGTTACCCACGTATGATCAGGTCTCGGCACATCAAAGTTCTGCTCAAGACGATTTAGAGCTACCAGTGCAGGCCTCTCGGCCTTATACTGCTGACGCTTATATCCAACTCTTGGCTCTTAACCCTTCCTGCTTTATCAGTCTTGCAACTCGCTTCTTGTTGCAACGCTCCCCTGTCTCCCGCAGATCCCTTGTTATTCGGGGGCTGCCATAGGAACAATCGCTTGCCATATGAAGTTTCTGAATTAAGCCGACCAGTCGCCGATCTTCTTTTTTGACATAGACACCTCCTCTGTTGCTTCCAATTCTACCTTTAATTGTGTCTATCAAACCGGGGAAACTCCACATAGTTGAATACAGATATTGGCTCCAAAGCAGGTAAATTCACTACGCTGACTGACATCAATTATCTCTGCGATTTCTCGGCTCCTGGAATTTTGGCCCCACTTCATTTTTTTTGATAAAGAAACCTCCATTCGCACTTGACAATCACCTCCTAAAAACTTAATACGCAGTATGAATACCTGTAAGGAGGTCAATATGAACGAGATGAAGGTCAACGAACTGAGAGCAGGTTATGAAATCACCGCTATCTTCACAGTCAAATCATTAATCAGGAAGAGGAGCAGAAATGACAGAGATTACTTGGTCTTTGAGCTAACGCGGGATACATGTGTTATTAATGGCTACCTATGGTCCGCACTCCAAATGGGCAATAAGATCAGGCCAGGATGTCACGTAAAGGTAAAAGGGTATGTAAAAAGCCTGAACAACACAACCCTGATTGTGATCAAACAGATACGAATAGCGACGGAATTGGAGGCAAACGATAATGAGATTGGCTGCTACCTGAAGACAACTGGGGAAAAAGCAATGAAAAGGACAGAACAGCTTCACCTTTGGAGGGATAGTGAAGAGGATGTGGCCTGAGTGACGAAATTAAGGATTCTGTAAGGACAAGAGAGGGAGGAATGTACATGCGCATCAAGAAAGAAAATTATGATAACTTCGAGGAGCTATACGAGATGCTTGACGAAGAAACAAAAAGACTGATTCTGGGTGAGTTCATGAAGACGGGCAACAAAAAAAGTGATGAATCCCATGATCGACTGACATATCAAGGAGGAAGAAGAAGCATGAACACAGGAACGATCTGCGAACTGATGATAGCCTTACTCTATCTCATCAAAATTATCTTCCATTAGAAGGGCAGAGGAAGATAGCAAGTTGGGGATGGAACAAGCTGTGTTAAGAAATATCCGGAATCCAGCCAGAAATAGGTGAACTTCACAAAACCTGGCTAGCCATAGATTTCCTGTCAGGTTTTGTGAAATTCATGCCAAGTTGTGTTGCAATCAAAGCGCCTTTTCTTCATGAAAGATCTCAAAAACAACCTTATCCAAGAAAATTCTGAAAAAATGCCGTGCTCGATGCATTTATATGTATAGGAAGGCGTACAAAATCGAGTACAGGAGGAAAAGATGAGAAAAGGGTTATTAATGACTGGCAGAGACATGACCTTGCTGAAGCACCTGTCGGTGGGGCCCACGACCAGAAAAAGTATCTTCTCGAATATTTTCGAGGTGAAGGAGTCAAATAAGAAGACTCGTGAGAGGGTCATGTTGAGGCGACTCGCCAAACATGAGCTGGAGGGCCTCATCAAGTCCGCAACCTGTCCGAATGTTAAGGACACAATCTATTTTCTCACAAAGAAAGCGGCACCTATCGTTGCATCACATTATGGCATGGAACTTTCCAATATCTGGGTGAATTATAGTGAGAAGACCATTGAGCATGACCTATACACCTCAGGATGTGCGAAGAAAATCATTAAAGAGGCCGAAGAGAAGAAGATGTTTAAACTTAACGCCCTCGTGCTCGAATGTGGCCTAAAGAACGGGAAACTGAAGAAAGGAGTTTATTTTCCTGACATTCTTTTCGGTATCGATGGACCGGGAAGATTGAATATATTTTATCTTGAGATGGACTGCGGTACAGTTTGTCGTCGGGATTTCATTGGCAAGATCAACTATTTCAAAGACAGGGTCCTTGTTATTACAAAGACATTGGCAAGAATTGACCTACTCATGTGGTACCTCCGGGCAGAGAAGATCAGCGGACCGGTTTTTTTCTCAACATATAAGAACTTCTCGGACAACAGCTTTCTGACGTGCACGTGGTATTCAAATTCCTCGAAGGAACCGACCGTTATCAAAATATATTAGGCCAAAGAAAGGAGTCACATGAAAAAGATCACTAAAGAGCAAAAAACGCAAAGAGAGGCAAAACTGCAGAAGGAGGTAATGAAGGTTGCAAAAGTAGTCAAGGTCAGCAGTGTGAGCCAGAAGATCAGGTGTATTAGCTACTCGATCTGGACTATCGATATGTGTGAGCCTGACAGGACCCTGGAATATCCTCATCTCACCGTTATGACGGACATCTCTCCCGATGGCAAAACACATATCAGGCTGCTGAAAATTGAGATCGATACTCTCTGGGCAAGAAAGAAGATACTGAGAAAGATGCTCGGGATGCCAGGTCTTGGGGTCTTGCTATGCGACAAAAGGAGCAGAATCGAGCAGCTCATCGAAGCCTACCCTTCAGTCGCCATGGAAGCAAAGATTATCTCCGACGGAGTCTATTTTGCACTTCATCGAGAATTCCTGATGGGCGGTCTGTTCAAGACAACGTTCAGGGCAACTGATGGTCAGGAAGTAAAATTTCTGCCTGTGAGATTAGGGCCAGAAGGAATCGAGATATTGTCTTTGGCAAATGAGTAGTTCAGGATACGACTGTCTGGTGAGTGGGACGTCTGGTGGTGAATAGATAAAATACAGCAATTTAATGCTGTCGAGGCCTCACAAAGGCTCCCTTCACCGGACGACGCTTCAATCGGGGCTGCACCACAAGAAGAAAAAAGACATCAGCTACAACGAGCAGAGCAACAATGGATAGAATCTCGATCATAAAATTGCCATCCTCCTCTTTGAATGTTGAATAAGATAATATTAATAACAAATACGGGCCTTGTCAATTTGTTGTTTAAGTATACGCCAGGATGGTAAGACTCATATAAGACTGCTCAAAATTGAGCTGGACTCTCGTTGGCCAAGTAAAAAAGTGCTGCAAAAGATGGTCGGAATGTTTGGTCTTGGGATTCTGTTGTGTCCCAATAATTGCAGAATTGAGCAGCTCACAAAAATGTGCCCTGTAGCCGTAAAAGAGACCAAAGTTGTCTCTGACGGTTTATATTTCGCACTATTTCATGAATTTTGGAGGAGTGGTTTTTTGACACTATTTTCAAGGCAGCTGATGGGCAGGCAGTGAAATTTCTGCCTGTGAGGACTGGGCCTAATGGGCTCACATTCCAGTCTGTAACCACATAGCTCACAATTCAGCTATAGGTCGAATGAGCTGACAGATAGCGAAAATTCTCGCAAAAGGTTCATAGCCTAAAAAAAGAGTGGAATCAGTATAAGTCAGGAGAAAAAGGCAATATCCACAGCAAGTTATGTGGGAATTGTATTCACGGTCACGTACAGGGTGCCGAACAGGGTTCAGTATACGATTACGTGCATACTGGCATTTGAAGTGAATATTGACTATTCTCAAAAACTATCATAAGTCAGAGGGTTTTGCGAGCTTGGTATTTCTATTACCTCCTTACCTATATAGGCAGGAGGCGGTCAGTTTTTTTGGCAACCGATATGCTATATTTTATGGGGACATATGGACTATCAGAACCTGAATAATCTGAGAAAAGATAGAACAAGGGGGCATTGAGGTTGAGTTTGGATAATCGTTTTTTCGAGCATCCTATCCTCAATTCTCCATACGAATATCCCGTTCGTCACTGGGAACTTGACGCCAGTGGTCAGCCGACGCAGGAAATTATCGAGAACCGCCGCCTCGCAGAGTTCATCACTCCCATACCCAAGCCAAGAAAGCGCAAGAGTGCCAGCGAACAGCAGCAGATGGTCTTTGATGAGGGCAAAGGGCTCTCGACCCAAAAGCAGCAGTACGACACTACCTCAATAATCAATGCGCTTCGCGGGCATGTTGACAAGTGGCGCAGCATACAAAATCCAAATAACTGGCAGGTTACGCCCGAGACCTCCCGGCTTCTTCAACACTGGCGGCATCATCCGTTCAGCGGCATACGGCCTTTCTTCTGTCAGGTCGAGGCCGTAGAGACAGCCATCTGGCTGACTGAGGTCGCACCGAATGAAAAGGCCGGTAAGGGTTTTCTTGAGCATCTGGTCAACGCCAGCAACGACGCAAACCCGGACTTGATACGACTGGCACTGAAACTGGCTACCGGTGCCGGCAAGACAACTGTCATGGCCATGCTGATTGCCTGGCAGACGATCAATGCTGTGCGTAAACCCAACAGCAAGAGGTTTACACGGGGATTTCTGGTCGTCACTCCTGGACTGACTATCCGCGATCGCCTGCGAGTGCTTCAGCCGAACGATCCGGACAGCTATTACCAGAGCCGGGAACTTGTCCCTGGCGATATGCTTGCCGATCTTGAACGGGCAAAGATCGTCATCACAAACTACCATGCCTTCAAGCTTCGCGAACGGATGGAGTTATCAAAAGGTGGGCGCTCTCTCCTGCAGGGCCGTGGTGAGGAGCTCAATACCCTTGAAACAGAAGGCCAGATGCTGCAACGGGTCATGCCTGGCCTGATGGGTCTCAAAAACATCATGGTGCTTAACGACGAAGCCCACCACTGCTACCGCGAAAAGCCCAACCACGAAGATGAAGCAGAAGAGTTGAAAGGCGATGACAGGAAGGAAGCAGAAAAGAACAATGAGGCTGCCCGTCTCTGGATCTCCGGCCTTGAGATTGTGAGCCGAAAACTTGGGTTGAATCGTATTATCGATCTATCGGCAACGCCATTTTTCCTGAGCGGTTCCGGCTATGCCGAAGGCACACTCTTTCCCTGGACAATGAGCGACTTTTCGCTGATGGATGCCATCGAGTGCGGGATCGTCAAGCTGCCCCGCGTACCGGTTGCCGACAATATTCCCGGCGGTGACATGCCTAAGTTCCGCAACCTTTGGGAGCATATCCGCAAGCGCATGCCGAAGAAGGGCCGGGGAAAGTCCAATGCCCTTGATCCTCTGAGCATTCCTGTAGAACTCCAGACCGCGCTGGAGGCACTCTATGGCCACTACGAAAAGACCTATACCCTGTGGCAGCAGAGCGGCATCAAGGTACCGCCCTGTTTTATTGTCGTATGCAACAATACCTCAACATCAAAACTTATCTACGACTACATATCAGGCTTCCAGAGGGAAAATGAAGACGGGTCTACTGTTCTGGAGAACGGTCGTCTTCCCCTGTTCCGCAATTTCGACGAGCATGGCAACCAGATCGCCCGGCCTCGCACACTGCTGATAGACAGCGAGCAGCTCGAATCAGGGGATGCTCTGGACGATAACTTCCGAAAAATGGCGGAAGATGAGATCAGCCGCTTCAGGCGCGAGATCATCGAACGCACCGGTGACGTTAGGCAGGCAGAGAACCTCACTGATCAGGAACTATTGCGGGAAGTAATGAACACCGTAGGTAAGCAGAACCGCCTTGGCGAATCAATCCGATGTGTTGTATCTGTTTCAATGCTCACCGAGGGTTGGGACGCCAACACTGTTACCCATGTTCTCGGTGTTCGCGCCTTCGGCACCCAGCTTCTGTGCGAGCAGGTCATTGGTCGCGCCCTGCGCCGCCAGTCATATGACCTTAATGAGGACGGACCTGACATTGGTCTGTTCAATGTTGAATATGCGGACGTGCTCGGCATTCCTTTTGACTTCACTGCCAAGCCTGTTATCTCGCCCCCGCAGCCGCCGCGTGAGACCATCCATGTCAAGGCCGTTCGCCCAGAACGCGATCCATTCGAAATCAGGTTCCCGCGTGTTGCAGGCTATCGTGTAGAGCTCCCCGAAGAAAGGCTGACTGCCGAATTCAATGACGACTCTGTGCTGGAACTGACACCGGATATTGTGGGTCCCTCAATTACCAAGAATGCAGGAATCATCGGAGAGGATGTTGATCTCAGCCTGAAGCATCTGGAAGATATGCGCCGCTCCACGCTGCTGTTCCATATTACTCAGCGCCTTCTTTACACCAAATGGCGCGACCCGGGCGAGGAGGCAAAGCTGCACCTGTTTGGCCAGCTCAAGCGGATCACCAAGCAATGGCTCGACACCTGTCTGGTCTGTAAAGGCGGCACCTATCCTGCGCAGCTCATATATCAGGAACTGGCTGACATGGCCTGTGAGCGGATTACTGCAGGCATTACCCGTTCAGAATTAGGCAAGCGTCCCATCAAGGCAGTTCTCGACCCCTATAACCCTGCCGGTTCCACCAGCTACGTAAACTTCAATACATCGAAAATGAGTCGTTGGGAGACAGACGCCAGACGCTGCCACATCAACTGGATTATCCTCGACAGTGACTGGGAGGCTGAATTCTGCAGAGTTGCCGAATCCCATCCCAAGGTTAAGGCCTACGTCAAGAACCACAATCTCGGGCTGGAAGTTCCATATCGCTTTGGTTCCGAGACGCGCAGATATTTGCCTGACTTTATCGTGCTGGTGGATGATGGCCACGGAGAGAATGATCTGCTGCACCTTATTGTCGAAATTAAGGGCTACAGACGAGAGGATGCCAAGGAGAAGAAGTCTACGATGGATGTCTATTGGGTTCCTGGTGTGAATAACCTGAAGAGTTACGGGCGCTGGGCCTTTGCCGAGTTTACCGAGGTGTATCAGATCGAGACGGACTTTGCAAAAAAGGTAGAAGCTGAATTTGATAAGATGCTTGAAAAGCAGTGTTCAAATGAATGAAATCAAAAATAATATGACATTTACCTCTCTGATCGGCTCAATCCGACAGATTCATGATGAACTCGCCGCTCAGGCGAGCCGGGCGGTGAATGTCAGTCTTACGATACGCAACTGGCTGATCGGGTGCTACATAGAGGAATATGAGCTGCACGGTGCAGATAGGGCTAAGTATGGGGATCGGCTTTTGTTGAGTTTGTCGGCTGAGCTGGAAAAACTTAACGTAAGCTCATGCGGGAAACGGCAACTCTATCAATATCTTAGATTTTATCAGACCTATCCTCAGATTGTGCGGTCACTGCCCGCACAATTACAGTATCTTGCCCCACATGGCATGGTAGATGTACAGGAAAAAGTGCAGTCAACAACCGCACTTTTCCAAATTGATCCTCAGATGCTTCTGCAGCGGCTTTCCTATACGCATATCGAGCAACTGATTGCCATCGATAATGACACTAAACGCGCATTCTACGAAATCGAATCTCTCCAGGGCAACTGGTCGGTAAGGGAGCTGAAACGCCAGATTCACAGCCTTTATTATGAACGTTCCGGTCTCTCCTTCGATAAAAAGAAGCTGTCTGAATTAACAAGACAGGAAACTGAATCAGCGAAGTCACAGCTTACTATACGCGATCCCTACATATTTGAGTTTCTGGGATTAAAGCCGAAAGAGGTGATGAGTGAATCCCATCTGGAGGACCAGCTGATTGACAAGATCGAAGAGTTCCTTCTGGAGCTGGGCCACGGCTTCTGTTTTGAGGCCCGACAGAAACGCATCCTTATCGGCGACGAGTATTTTTTTGTTGATCTGGTCTTTTATCACCGTATCCTCAAATGCCACGTTTTGGTGGAGATGAAGCTGGAGAGATTTAGCCAGGAAAACATCGGCCAGCTCAACACCTATGTGAGTTGGTATCGAAAAAATATGATGACCGAGGGAGACAATCCTCCCGTGGGCATGCTGCTCTGCACAGACAAAAATCATGCCCTGGCTGAGTATGCCTTGGCTGGAATGGATAATAATCTCTTTGTATCCAAATATCAGCTGGAGCTGCCAAAGAAAGAAGATATGCAGCGGTTTATTGAGGAACAGTTGAAGAGTGAGGAATGACTCATCATGCGGAAGGGCAAAGGGGCAAAAAAAGTAAAGGCTGAAGGATAAACAATGGCAAAGAAACCAGCGAAAAACAAACTGACCGTCGAAACCCTCAAGCATGAGGATGCGACGCGTAAAAATATTCCCACTGCAGAGCATCAGTCGGTCATGCACGATGTCGAAATGAACCCTATCCGCGTAGCCTATGAGCGGCGAAACCGCGATCTTGACCCGCAATTGGTCTGGAGAGGCAAGGATGAGCAGGACTGGTCTGATCTGATAGTTCATGCCCCACCGCTCTATATACAAGAGAAGGTGCAGCCGAAGGTGTTGATAGACGATCTGATGCGCCGCAGCCAGACAGAGGCAAAAGCTGCCGCATCCCAGGTTGACCTCTTCTCTGACTTCAATGGACTGCCGAGCGAAAGCGCAAAGACCGAGTTCTATCAGCACGATGCTCACTGGGCCAATCGTATGATTCTTGGTGACAGCCTGCAAGTTATGGCGTCTATGGCTGAGAGGGAAGGCCTGCGCGGCAAGGTGCAGATGATCTATTTTGATCCGCCCTATGGCATCAAATTCAACTCCAACTTTCAGTGGTCAACCACCAGCCGGGATGTGAAGGACGGCAACGTTGATCATATAACCCGCGAACCGGAACAGGTGAAGGCGTTCCGGGATACCTGGCGGGATGGGATTCATTCGTATCTCACCTATTTGCGGGATCGGCTGACTGTAGCGCGGGATTTACTGACTAATTCAGGATCTATCTTTGTGCAGATTGGGGATGAAAACCTCCATAGAGTTAGGGCAGTGATCGAGGAAGTATTTGGTGATGAGAACTTCTGCCGCGTCATTACTATTCGAAAAACCGCTGGAGATACAACAGGGATTCTTACATCTCAAGCCGACTATATACTTTGGGCGGCTAAGGATAAATCCCAAGTAAAATATCGTGCTCTTTTTCTCGAAAAGGAGGTTGGTTTCGGTGCTGGTGACCAGTACGACAAAAAACTTTCATTAATAAACCGTAGTGTTAGACGACTGACAAGCGAAGAGAAACTGCGACCTGGACTAATTGACAAAGAATGGGCAATATATCGAACAGCAGACCTAAGACGCCAAGGCTTTAGTAACACGGCTACGATCAACATTGATTTTGAGGGCCGGCAATTTCACCCTGGTGTAACTCGCCAATGGAAGACACCAATCTCTGGCTTGCAACGCCTTAACAAAAGTGATCGGTTGGAATTGGTTGGCAACACATTAGAGTACCGACGTTATTTCGATGACTGGCAGGTTACCGATCTAACGAATATTTGGCTTGACGCTGGCGGCAGTGGATTTGGCGACCAGAAAATTTATGTTGTTCAAACAATTGTGCGTGTTATACAACGCTGTATCCTCATGACAACTGATCCCGGTGACCTTGTACTCGATCCCACCTGTGGCTCTGGAACAACAGCTTATGTCGCTGAACAATGGGGTCGTCGCTGGATTACCATTGACACGTCTCGCGTCGCGCTTGCACTTGCTCGTGCCCGCATCATGGGGGCACGTTATTCATATTATCTCCTTGCCGACTCGCCTGAGGGACAATACAAAGAGGCTGAGGTCACTCGCTCTGTCCCATCAAACCAGCCTACGCGAGGTGATATCAGGCAGGGCTTCGTGTACGAGCGGGTACCTCACATTACTCTCAGGTCCATCGCTAACAATACAGAGATAGACGTTATCTGGGAGAAGTTTCAGGGAATCTTGGACCCGCTGCGCGAGCAGCTCAATAAGGCGCTTAACAAGAAATGGGAAGAATGGGAAATCCCTCGCGAAGCAGATGAGAAATGGTCAGAAAAGGCGAAGACACTGTATGCCCACTGGTGGGAGCAGCGTATAGGTCGGCAGAAGGAAATCGACGCTTCCATTGCTGCGAAGGCTGAGTTCGAGTATCTTTACGATAAACCATACGATGACAAGAAAAAGGTCCGCGTTGCCGGGCCGTTTACTGTGGAAAGTCTGTCACCTCACCGCGTACTGACTGTCGGCGCTGACGACGAGCTGATTGATACAGTGAGCGAATCAAAGGATAGCTACGGTGGAGAACGAGACTTCGTCCAGATGATTCTTGAAAACCTCAAGACCGCTGGCGTGCAGCAGGCACACAAGGAAGACAAGATCACCTTTACATCACTCGCCCCGTGGCCGGGTGACATGGTCTGCGCCGAAGGACGATATGAGGAGTCAGGCAGCGAAAAACGCGCTGCAATCTTCATCGGCCCAGAGTTTGGGACCGTCTCACGCCCCGATCTGGTGGCTGCTGCCCGTGAGGCAGGAGATGCCGGCTTTGATGTTCTCATCGCCTGTGCGTTTAACTACGATGCCCACTCCTCAGAGTTCGACAAACTCGGACGCATCCCAGTTCTCAAGGCGAGGATGAACGCCGATCTGCACATGGCCGATGATCTCAAGAACACTGGCAAGGGTAACCTGTTCGTAATCTTTGGTGAACCTGATATTGATATTCTTGATGCCGAAGACGAACAGATTAAGGTGAAGGTAAACGGCGTTGATGTCTTTCATCCAAATACAGGCGAAGTCCGCAGCGATGGTGCAGAAGGAATCGCCTGTTGGTTCATCGACACGGATTATAACGAAGAAAGCTTCTTCGTCCGCCATGCCTATTTCTTGGGGGCAAATGATCCTTACAAAGCCCTTAAGACTACCCTTAAGGCTGAAATCAACGAAGACGCATGGGCAACCCTGAACAGCGACACCTCCCGCCCGTTTGACAAACCCAAAACCGGCCGCATTGCAGTGAAGGTTATAAACCATTTGGGGGATGAGGTTATGAAGGTGTTTAGGGTTTAAATATCCATCCGGAACTTTTGGGGGGAATAAATGATTCTGGCAGACAACGAAACTAAAGTCGATCTACTGAATAACGAAGCTATCGCTGCGACAATCATTGGATTGTTGAGGGAGCGCCCAGATTGTCCAGTTACCATTGGTGTCCATGGTGACTGGGGGGCAGGCAAGTCAAGCATCTTAGAGATGATTGAGTCTGGGTTTGATAAGCATGAAAAAGTCCTCTGTCTCAAATTCAATGGATGGAGGTTTCAGGGTTTCGAGGATGCGAAGATTGCGCTGATCGAGGGTATTGTGACAGGCCTTATTAAGAAGCGCCCATTAATGACGAAAGCCGCAACAGCAGTCAAAGAAGTTTTTAAACGCATCGATTGGCTGAAAGTTGCGAAGAAAGCCGGAGGTTTAGCAATGACCGCATTCACAGGCATGCCGACACCGGACCAAATAGGCTCCATCGTTAGCACCTTGGAAGGTCTGCTCGCAAACCCTGGCGGACTCGTGACTAAAGAAAACATGTCCTCCGCAATCGACGGCGTGAAGTCGATATTAAAGCCGGACGAAAGCAAAAATGTTCCAGAGGAGGTTGAGGAGTTTCGTAAGGCATTCGATAATCTACTAAAGGATGCCGGCGTCGAGCAACTTGTAGTGTTGATTGATGACCTCGATCGTTGTTTGCCGGACACTGCCATTGAAACACTTGAAGCCATACGGCTGTTTGTCTTTACCTCACGCACAGCGTTCGTCGTAGCTGCTGACGAGGCAATGATCGAGTATGCAGTGCGCAAGCACTTCCCAGACTTACCGGAAACCACGGGGCCACGCGACTACGCCAGGAACTATCTGGAGAAGCTGATTCAGATACCATTTCGGATTCCGGCACTGGGAGAAACCGAAACACGAATCTATGTGACCTTACTGCTTGCGGGTGCAGAGATCGAGGAAGACGATGAGGGTTATGTAGAACTCATTGCAGCCGCCAGGGAACGCTTGAAACGCCCATGGGAAAGCGCGCCATTGGATGCCGCTGCAATTAATGCAGCGCTCGGCGTGAATGCCGAAAAAGCTAATAACGCCTTGATGCTCAGTGATCAGATCGGTCCGATTCTGGCAAGTGGATCGAGAGGCAATCCAAGACAAATTAAACGGTTCCTTAATACACTGCTTCTGCGAAAGAAGACAGCAGATGCGCGTGGTTTCGGCGATGAGATCAAGTTGCCGATACTGGCGAAGTTAATGCTTGCCGAGAGATTTTTGCCCAGTCTGTTTGATCAGATCGCAACCATTGCGGTGACTCATCCGCAGGGGCAATGCATGGACTTGGCGGAGTTAGAGAAGGTCAACGTGGAGGACGGTACCATTGCTCAAAGCGCAACTATACCGACGAAAGCTACTGATAGGAAAGAACCCAAGGCAGCAGAAGTTGCCGCTGTAACAGAGAGCGCCGTTCTTACCGAATGGAAGGCATCGCCAGCAATTATGGCTTGGGGGCGTGTACAGCCATCGGTTGCAGGTACAGATCTTCGCCCCTACTTGTTCGCGACAAAAGATAAAAAGGACTATTTCGGACCAGCATCAGCGCTTGGACATCTTGCGATTGTTGCCGAGAAGCTCTTTGGGCCAAAACTTTCCGTTCAAGCGTTGGAGTCGGAGCTGAAGCAACTGGCTCAGCCCGAAGCGGAGAAAGTATTTGAAGCGGTGCGAACCAAGATCATGAGTGGCGACTCTTTTGATACCAAACCAACTGGGATCGAAGGAATGGTTGTGCTGCTCAAGGCACATCCAAGCTTGCAGAGCAGATTACTCGATTTTCTTCATGCGATACCCAGCAGTAAGTGCGGTCCTTGGATCGTAGGTGGGTGGCAAGGTGTGATCAAGGAATCCGACGCACTTTCCCGTTTCGATCACCTACTCGACGGCTGGTCAAAGGTCACGAACAACTCGATGCTGAAGCATGCAGCACAAGCTGCTATCAAGACGCCGAAAGGAACTCGATAGTGGGAACATCTTCCCCATACGGAGGACCAGGCGGCGGCACGCCACTGGTTCCATCTTGGCTCGGCGCTGACGGCATAGGTGATACACCTGCCGCTCCTGATGGAGTGCCCGGCGCTGACCCGACGACTCCAGCACCCTTACCCCCTGCACCGGAGAATCGCCCCGATATACCTGTGCCGACGTACCCCAATCGGTTCGCCGGTGCACGTAGCAACTTCACTCGCTTTGCTCATTCTGGTGGCAGTGATCGAGCAAGTTTAGGTCGTGCGGTTTCCGGCTACGTGTCTACAGCCTCGGGTGGTGCTCGACAGGCCGCGATGCGCATGGGCGCTTCACGAGGCACCGGAGCTCGGCTGCTGAGTTTTCTTACGGATGTTCAAGCTCGCGGCGCCAGGGAAGCTCTCCGCGCATTGAATCTGGAGGGGTTGGCGGGGCGTCCAATCGATGAAGTCTTCGTCGGGTTGGCTGACTACATATGCCCGAGTGCCGGGACTGTTGACGAAGGCATAGCCCGGGAGGCATTTGTCGAAACGATAATTGAGTTAACAACTCTGGAAGTAACTGACCTGGGCGCACTCACTCCCGATCAGATGCAGACGGTATTCGAGCTGTATGCGACCCATGCCATTGAGGCTCGCTTGTGCAACGACATTGGGGCCAAGCTTGTCACCGTGCCTACTGATGCACAAGCTGCGCTACGCGTCCAGGAACAGTTGCGTGATTTCATTCGCAATGGGGTGAGTGATGCACTGACCGAGGCCCGTGCGGCGAATCCGACATTGACGCAAGATCGCGTCCAATCGTTCGTTGATTCTGTTTATGAGCGAGCTTTCGGCATTCTCCAGGCGCTTGGGGATGCGGAGGCCGACCAATGAAGCGACACCTCCTCGTAGGGCGCTTCGGCCCAGACGATCAGGCCGACATCCCGTATGCTGCCGACGAACAGGTTACGCAACTACAACTTGTCGCAGGCGAGACCTCCCTTGATCACGGGATAGGCGGAGCTCTGGTCATTCTTAAAGGTTTGGGAGTGTTCCCTTCCGAAATCGGACTTGATCTGCTCATTGTCGCCGCCCATGTTCATGCCGCCGATACGAGAATCTCACGAACCGAACAATCTCAAGACTCATGGACACGCGAAATCAGGGTGGTCGTGCCGGTTAGCGATCCTGGTCTCTGGCAGGTTGCTACCCCGACGCTGACCCGGATATTGGAATTCTTGACAGGAGATCGATGGACAGTGGGATTTCGCCGCCGCCCCGATAGGTTTGTCAGTATCACCGCGGTACCAGCTACGCTGCTATCTTCAACGTTCGACTCTATAAGCTTGTTTTCCGGTGGTTTGGACAGCTTGATTAGCGCGGTCGATATCTTAGAGAGTGGTCACTCACCTCTCCTTATTAGTCACGCAGGTGATGGAGCAACCAGCGATGCGCAGAACACACTGTTTGGTAAGTTGAAACAACATTACAGTGCGTTATCGTTTGACCGTCTTCGTGTGTGGATGGCTTTTCAGAATGGGTTGGTGCGGAACGTGAGTTCTGAGAACACAACTCGCGGTCGTTCATTTCTATTCTTCGCCCTCGGTGTCTTTGCGTGCACTGGCCTCGGCTCGAAATTCGTATTGCGTGTACCGGAGAACGGACTGATCGCACTTAATGTCCCATTGGATCCTTTGCGTCTTGGCTCAAATAGCACGAGGACAACTCATCCATTTTACATGGCGAGATGGAACAATTTGCTGGTCGAGTTAGGCATCGATGGCCGCGTCGAGAACCCTTACTGGGATAAGACCAAAGGGGAGATGGTAGCTGCATGCGCGAACGGTCCTTTGTTGGAGACACTCGTTGCTGACTCCCTGTCGTGTTCATCGCCATCCAAAGGCCGATGGAAGGGGCACGGCATTGAGCATTGTGGCTATTGTCTGCCCTGTTTGATTCGTCGTGCTGCACTCGATGCGGCCTGGGGTCATGGCCGTGATTCTACTGTCTATACTATACCCGATCTTCGAGCTCATCCTCTGGATACGCGTGAGTCGATTGGCAAACAGGTGCGCTCATTTCAAGTTGCAATTGAGCGGCTGCGTGGAAATCCAGATTTAGCAAGGCTGCTCATTCACAAGCCGGGACCGCTCACTGATGAGATCTCACGGCTCGATCAATTGTCCAATGTTTATCTGCGCGGCCTCAACGAAGTCGCTCAACTAATCGATGGCGTGGAAACGAGACCGAGCTGATGTCGGATAATTTATGATCGCAACAAATGGCCTTGTGGACTTTCACTGCCATCTTGATTTGTACCCCAATTATCCATCGGTCGTTATGGAGTCAGACAACGCTGGCGTGTATACGCTTGCTGTGACGACAACTCCAAGAGCATGGGCACGCAACAATAAATTGGCTCAGGCAACACGCCATGTGCGAGCTGCGCTTGGACTTCATCCTCAGCTTGTCGACAAGCTCGCAGACGAGATTACTCTTTGGGAATCACACCTTGGTGAAACACGCTATGTCGGAGAGGTGGGATTAGATGCCGGACCACGCTTCTATAAGTCGTTAGATTTGCAAAAACAAGTCTTTGAGCGGATGTTACGCCTATGTGCAGCTGCTGGCGACAAAGTCATCTCAGTACATAGTGTTCGGGCTGTTAAGATGGTTTTGGATCATATAGAATCATTTCTACCTTCCAGTCGAGGAAAGGTAGTTCTCCACTGGTTTACAGGTACTAAAGCAGAAGCACAGCGTGCTATAGATATGGGTTGCTATTTTTCGGTTAACGCTGCGATGCTTGATAATGCTCGTTATGCAGCGGTAGTTGCTGTTGTTCCCTTCGAGAGGCTACTGACAGAGACAGATGGACCGTTCACAACAACTGCAGGTCGTAACTCAAAGCCTGCTGACGTAGCTGCAGTTGTTGAGACGTTGGGGCAAATGCTGGGTCTACCAGCGATAACAATTGTGGAGCGAATTCGAGAAAATCTTCATAAATTGCTCGCATAGGGTTGGAAGAGAGTGAAATGATGGAATTCCGCATAGCCGACACATTCACCGATAGCTTGGCAAAACTGACAGGAGAAGAACAGAAGGCCGTGAAGAACACGGCCTTTGACCTGCAACTGAATCCTGCCAATCCCGGCATGCAGTTTCATGAGCTCGACAAGGTGAAAGACAGGCAGTAGAAATAGGCGTGTGGTGTGAAAAGTGACGATGCGATTCAGCGTTGTCGATACCGATATCTATATGGTAGATTGAAATAGTGATAATAACTTAAGAGTGAGCAAAGGAGGTCTGCATGCTTAAGCAAACGATTCAATACACATCACCTCTGGATGCGTTGGTTGCGGTGGCCAAGCGGCTGAATTCCTTCGAAAATAAGCAGCAGATGGGATCAGAGGAGTTTTTTGACCAATACAGCCGTGGAAAACTGTCGGATGAGGCAGTGTTTGTTGAGTGGGCTAATGATTACCGACACTATCTGCATCTTCATCAGGAATTAGAAAAAAAGCTGCAAAATGCTGCATAAGGTTCTGTCTGCTTATCTGGATCGTGTTGAACGCGCAATTCTCCAGTGCCGCAATGCGTATGTTGAGATTTACACAGAGGAAATACTGACACCGGAACGGGCCAGTCTTCGGATTCGTCTCCGGTTTGAACAGGGTCATCTTCTGGAAATCAACGAAGCCGTAGTTATTGTGGATAACAAGCTTGTTCCCCTTGATTATCGTTATCATTGCCAGGATGAACAAAATCGTTTGATTTTTCGCTATGACAGTACGCCTCACTTTCCTGACTTGCCGGGTTTTCCTCATCACAAACATCTGCCTGACGACGTAATTGCCTCTGAGCGTCCCGATATTGAGCGGGTTGTGCAAGAATCCATGAAAGCAGCTGAATAGATAGTCCTATGCAATTCCGCATCGCCGACACATTCACCGATAGCTTGGCAAAACTGACAGGAGAAGAACAGAAGGCTGTAAAGACCACGGCCTTTGACCTGCAACTGAATCCTGCCAATCCCGGCATGCAGTTCCATAAGCTCGACAAGGCTAAGGATAAGAACTTCTGGTCGATTCGGGTCAACAGCGATATCCGAATGATCGTTCACAAAACCAGCGAAAGTCTGCTCCTGTGCTACGTGGCCCATCATGATGACGCCTACCGCTGGGCTGAAAAACGCAAGCTGGAGATCCATCCCAAGACCGGAGCGGCTCAATTGGTAGAGATTCGGGAGACGGTGCAGGAGATCATCATTCCCAAATACGTCGAGGCTGTTCAACCTGTACAATCCAAGCTTCCCTTGTTTGCACATATTTCCGAAGATGCATTGCTCAGCTACGGTGTGCCAGTAGAGTGGATTGAAGATGTCCAAAAGGCTGACGAGGATTCCCTGTTGGCTCTAACCGATCATCTGCCTGGTGAGGCTGCCGAAGCGCTGCTAGATCTGGCAACCGGCGTCACACCGCAAGTATTGCAGCCTGTGGCTGCCGATATTGGACCATTCGATCATCCTGACGCGCAACGCAGGTTCCGAGTGATGAATAACGTTGAAGAACTGGAAGCAGCGCTTGAATATCCTTGGGAAAAGTGGGCTGTCTTTCTTCATCCGGCACAGCGGCAGCTTGTTGAAAGAGATTACGGTGGCCCGGCGAGGGTATCGGGATCAGCAGGAACAGGCAAGACCATTGTTGCCCTGCATAGGGCTGTATACCTGACCCGTTCAACCCCCGATGCTCGTGTACTGCTTGCGACGTTTTCAGATACCCTGGCAAGTGCCTTGAGAACAAAACTGAAACGACTGATCGGTAATGAACCACGGCTTGGAGACAGATTGGAAGTGCATGCCATGAATGCAATTGGCAGGCGTCTTTATGAGTTGAATTTTGGTCGGCCACAGGTGGCATCGCGAGAGGTTATAAGTCAGCTTATGCAAGAAGCTGCTGCTACTGTTGAGGGGCAGAAGTTCAGTATGCGCTTTCTGAGGGCTGAGTGGGAACAGGTGGTGGATGCGTGGCAACTGGAAAGCTGGGAGGCGTATCGTGACGTCACCCGATTAGGTCGAAAAACTCGTCTTCCTGAACAGAGGAGGCAGATGCTCTGGTCAATCTTCGAGCAGGTGAGAGCCAAACTGAAGAGTCTCAATCTTGTGACCTATGCCGACATGTTTAGCAGATTGGCAATACGCATTGCAGACAGCAAGAACCCGCCATTTGACTTCACCGTTGTGGACGAGGCCCAGGATATCAATGTGCCCCAATTGCGATTTCTCGCTGCACTGGGCGCCGGAAGTCCCAACGCTCTCTTCTTTGCCGGCGACCTGGGCCAACGGATTTTTCAGCAGCCCTTTTCCTGGAAATCACTCGGTGTAGATATTCGCGGACGTTCAAGAACCCTGCGAATCAATTACCGGACTTCTCATCAGATCAGGATGCAGGCTGATCGCCTGTTGGGACCAGAACTGTCAGATGTTGATGGCAACACAGAAGAACGGCAAGGCACTATCTCGGTGTTTAACGGACCAGAACCGGTCATAATGGTTTTGGACAGTTCGGATAAGGAAATTGCTTCTGTCGGCAAATGGCTTGTCGATCGGATTGGTGAGGGCATCAAGCCCCATGAGATCGGTGTTTTTGTACGATCTGAGGCAGAACTTGAACGGGCCTGCGCAGCTGTTAATCAGGCCGGTCTTGCCTTCAAAGTGCTTGACGAGAATGTGGAAACAGCGAGCGGTTACATATCGATCAGCAGCATGCACCTTGCAAAGGGACTTGAGTTTCGCGCTGTTGTCGTAATGGCCTGCGATGACGAGATCATTCCCCTTCAGGACCGAATCGAAACTGTTTCAGACGATGCTGATCTGCAGGAAGTCTACGACACCGAACGCCATCTTTTGTATGTCGCCTGCACACGGGCCCGGGATCATCTGCTGGTTACGAGCGGCGACGAACCGTCAGAGTTTCTTGATGACTTGAGGATGTGATTATATTATTCCGGAATGACTTAGTTATCTACTGCTCCTTGTTATGATCTCTTGTTGTAGCTATATTTTGTATATATTTGAGGAGTTCCGATGCCGGGATATTTAATTCGGTCATCTTGTTGATAACCTGCATTTGCTCATCAGTAAGCTTCGGAGGCAATACTTCCGTTGTATCGAATAGCGGCTCAATGTCTGCTTTTTCAACTGCTTCCCAATTCCTGATTTTCAAATAGAGTTCTTTATCGATTACTTTAGTTTCATGAAGAAAGCTCCTTCCTTTATTCGCAATTCTGTCAATCTTATTTTTTAATGCTTCTTCTCCAACAATGATTGCGTGAAGGGGTGATTTCTGTTTTCTTCGAAAGAGAAAACAGTTTCCGTCACCATCCTTGACTGCAATTGCATAGATTGGAGACTCTCGACCCATAGTGAACTTTACTAATGATAAAAGAGGTGGAGACAAAAAAATAAGTCGAACTTTATCATTTAGGTCCAGTAACAGATCGACAAGGGACAAATCTGGAAGTAGTGAATATTTTTCAGGGATAATCATTTTAAAAAAATTACCATCACCAAAAGGATTAGCGTTCATATCTTCTATGTAATTTGGATTAAGAGAAAGCAAGGGGGCAATTTTCTTTAGCGTTGAGATAGACAGGGAAGATTCGCCGGCCAAGAACTGTGACAAAGCAGGCTGGGAGATATGAATATTCTTTGCAACCTGAGATTGTCTTATTCTTTGATACTCAAAAAGAGCACGGAAAAGTTTATTTATTTGTTTGTTCATAGCTCATGTCTACGCCATAAAAATGCAATTAATTATAAGCAACTGGACTATATTAAATCAATACTTGACAAAATATAAGCAATTTACTTATATTTTGCTAATAGTAGCAACCATTAATTGAAAGGAGGCAAAGATGATTGACCCTGAAAAAAGCAACACCTTCATCTCCTCGGTGAATTATAGCATTTCCCCAAGGATCGAAGATGAAAACGATGCAATCTGGTTGGCAAGTTCGGCCAAAAAGTATGCCGTTAAGATGTATGGAAAAGAGAACGGTCAAGACGTATTCCACGAAGCCCTGATTTTATTTCGACGAAATCGCCATGCCACCCCTTGGAATGGCCTCATCAAGAAGTATCTTAACGAGGCTGCGAGAAATCTTCGAATTTATATGACCATAGACGAGCTCGCTGTCGATATAGCGGGTGAAGATGATCCTGAGGAAATGGCGGAGCTCTCGGAGATTTTTGGGGCCGTAGCCGCGGCAATAGCGAAATTATCGCCGCGCTGCCAAGAGATCATCCAGCTCCGATATTTCTCGGGCATAACCATCGAAGCGACCGCGAAGCGCTTCGACATGAAAATGGGTGAAGTCTACGCTTGTGAGTGTGCAGCGATTGGCGTGCTCCGGCGACTTCTCCTCGCCCACGCCCCGTGGCCCCGGCAAACAATTGCCGATCTGGGGCCGCTCTTTTCGCGGGAAAAGGAGGCGGCATGAATGAAGTGAGGGACATGAGAGAGGGAAACTGGTGGTGGTGCGAAAACGATTTGATTGATCGCGAGGACCTCGCTGGGCCCGATAAACTCACATACTGCGCACTTTGCCGTTTCGCGAAAGGAGGCAAGTGTTTTCCTTCACGCAAAACTCTTGCAAAAAAAGTTGGAGTCTCGCTCCGAAAAATTATATATGTACTCCAAAACCTGCAAGCAAAAGGCATAATCGGTATCGAGCCGAGAACGGGCGCGGCAGGCGACCGCGAATCAAATCTGTATTTGATATATTCCGCAAAAAAACCCGAAGAAAGCAAAATTGGGGTAGTGCACTGTGTGCACCGCCCCGTGCATGATATGCACCACTGTAGTGCACCGGCAGTGCCAGAGGTGGTGCATATCATGCACCCTAACAAAACAAATAAAAACAATAGTAAAACAACAACAGGCACTCATATCGTAGTTGTTTGCGCGGAGGAAGAAAAAGAATACCACCCCGATGTCGTAATTCCTCTTCTTCCCAGTGAAATATTAGAAGCGGCACAAAAAGTAAATGCATCTAACCCAGAATGGCCAATCGGCAAAATATATCATGCTGCATGGATTCTCGGATGGAAGGAAAAAAATATCAAAGATTTTAAAATCGAGGTGTCTCGAAAAAAATATCTTGAAGGCATAATCAAACATAGCCTCGAACATTTGAAGGATTGCCCAACTCCCTCGCAGGTCCTCGAAACGAATCACCGAAAAGAAAAGAACCGTGCCAAAGTAGAAATTCGCAAACAAGAAGCGACCAAAAAGAGAACTCAAATCGAGGCCGAATTTGCCACTCTATCTGATGCCAAGAAAGAAGAATTTCGCAATAAATTTCGTCGCCGAAATATTGCGTCTCACCCCGAAGCCATAGAGGCCGGTGCACTTGGAGAATTTTCGAAATTTTCGAAGGAGTTAAATCATGGATAAATTGCTGACACCAGAAGAATTTGCAGTCGCACTCGGCATTCAACTGTCAACGGTCTATGCGTGGACTCACGCAAAAACAGTGCCCTATATGAAAGTAGGTCGACTCATTCGTTTCCGCGAAACGGATGTTATGAAGTGGCTTCGTGATCGCAGCCAAGGAACTGATGAGTCTCAGAGTGTCTCAGCAAAGCCTGCGCCAATCAAACCAAAACCTGCAAAGAGCAAATATGGCCATCGAAATAGATTTATTGATGACCTTGTCGAGCGATCAAAGAAGGAGGCCCTCCCATGATATACTTGAACCGGTATTTATAGGCTCCTGATTATCCTTTCGGAAAGGAGGATAACAAGTGAAAGGACTATACAGGAGAAAAAATAGCAGTTTTTATTGGATGAATTTTACTGCCAATGGACAGTCGTATCAGAGATCTACGGGGACTTCTGACAAGGCCTTGGCTGAGAAAATTCTACAACGGGTCAATGCTGAAATTATTGCGGGAGTTTGGTTTGATCGAAAGGAAGAGAAAGTTGAACAGCACGCATTTTCCGAACTTGCGGAAAAGTACAAGGCATGGATTCAGTGCCGGTATAAAGCGATCCAGTTTAAGGAAGTTATGATCAAACAGCTCACAGATCGCTTTGGCGATGAGCCATTGAACAACTTCAGCACTCACATGCTCGAACAGCTTCAGAGTGATCGGCTGAAGGCTGGCGTGAGGAAGTTTAAGAAGGGGAAGGAGTTCATTGACGCACCGAACAAGCCCTCTACGGTTAATCGCTTGCTTGCTGTTCTCTCTCACATGTTTACCAAAGCCGTTGACTGGAAAATGATGGACAAGACTGTCAAAGACTCTCTTAACGTCAAGATGCTGCCGGAGCACAACAAGCGGCTACGGTATTTATCTCGCGAGGAGTCACAGGCCCTTATCAACGCCTGCGTCGGCATGATAAAATTTGTCGTCATCGTGGCTTTGAATACCGGAATGAGAAAGAGTGAGATCCTGAATCTCATGTGGTCTCAGGTCGATCTGAAGCACGGGTTCATTCTTCTCGACAAGACCAAAAATGGCGAGCGCCGAGAGATCCCCATTAACTCAGTCCTACTTGAAACTTTGCAGGGAATCGTAAGGCGTATTGATGTTCCTTATGTCTTCTGCAACCCCGAGACCGGCAGGCCTTTCACTAAGGACTGGAAAAAGACCTTTCATACAGCACTGAAGAAGGCAGGAATCTACGATTTCAAATTCCATGACCTGCGGCATACCTTCGCAAGTCAGCTTGTCATGGCAGGCGTGGATCTCGTGACGGTCAAGGAGTTGCTCGGACATAAGGATATTAAGATGACCCTTCGGTATGCACACCTTGCACCAAGCCACAAGGTGAAAGCAGTCGAGATGTTGGCCCAGGAAGGGCAAAATTCTTACAGTTTTCTGACAGTCAAGGATGAGAGGAAAGCTTCAACCGCGTAAGTCATTGATTTTAATGGTGGAGCTGATCGGGATCGAACCGACGACCTCTTGAATGCCATTCAAGCGCTCTCCCAACTGAGCTACAGCCCCACAGGTCTGATAATATAACGATTTGCAGGTAATCTTTGCAACCTGTCAGCAGGTGACTGTGCATGGACAGAGAGATACAGAGAATAAAAGACCGGCTTGGATAGTCTCCAGGCCGGTCTTCAATGTTCTTAATGCTATTTGTCGCAGGGACCGATATGTTTACCCTTCATGGTCATCTTCATGTTCATATCCTTGCCGCCCTGTTTCATGGTCATCTCCATGTTACCGTCGTAGGTGTCGCCAGCATACGTGATCGTGCCTTTGCCGCTCGTGTCCTTGCATACCGCTTCCCAGGATACGGTATTGCCGCTGACGTTAACGTCCTTCATGGTGCAGTCTTTCTGGTCAGCGTTCTTCGGCACATAGTCCGTCTGTTTGAGGCAGGTAGTGAAGGTCTGTGGTTTCATCATGCCGGCAGGCATACCCTTCATCTCGACCGTAGAGGTGATCTCCCACTTGCCTTCTTTCATGTTTACACCCTTTACAGCCGCAGCAGGCTTTTCTGCCGGAGCAGAACCCTCCGGTTTTTTGCCGCAGCCGAACGAGATCAGCCCCAGCGCGACCAGACCAACAACTGCCAATAACCCTTTTGTAATCTTCATGGTATTCTCCTTTTCTTCCGGTCTCAGATAATTTGTGCATCCATTATACTGGATAGACATCTTTGAGAGAAACCGTTTTTATTTCAGCAGATCAGCAGGCTTCGGTCATTGGTTGAGGAGGTCTTTTTCACCGAAACGAAGGAGATGGTTTTAGGTATGTACACAAGGAAGGGGAGACAGTCTGTCTCCCCTTCCTCTGTATGGCTGCTCTGTCTTTTGGTTTCTTTGTTGTCTTAATTGCTCTTGGCTGCTGCCTCAGCGGTCTCTTTTGCCGCTACGGGAGACGA
>JACRLO010000010.1:0-57807 GCA_016235245.1 Nitrospirota bacterium
GATCCTAAGGTGCTTTATCATGAACCAGCTTCTGGTGGGCAGCACCAAGCGCACGGCCTTTTCGGACGGCGCAGGGGGGTTCTATCCTCCCGGACTTCTGGTGATCAGCCCTTCCATGAAATGCAACCTCAACTGCTTTGGCTGTTATGCAGGCATGTACAAAAAGGACGAGGACCTTCCCTATGAGGTTATCGACCGCGTATTGACCGAGGCAAAGGCGATGGGCGTTTACTTTATCGTCGTCTCCGGCGGGGAGCCCTTCTTCAGAAAAGACCTTCTCGATCTCTTCGAAAAACATAATGATATGGCCTTCCATGTCTTTACCCACGGCGGACTGCTTGACGAGAAGCTTGTTGCAAGGCTTGCAAAGCTCGGCAATGTCCTGCCTGCCATCAGCGTTGAGGGGTTTAAGGAAGAGACAGACAAACGCAGGGGAGAGGGCCACTATGAGCGGGTGCTGAAGGCGATGAAGCTCCTGAAGGAAGCAGGCGTGCTTTTTGGATACTCGGCGACCATGACCCGCCAGAATGCTGATATCATGGTATCTGACAAGTTCGTGGACCACTGGATGGCCCAGGGCACGACGGTCGGCTGGTATTTCCTGTACACGCCTGTCGGCCGTGAGCCGAACTGGGACCTTGTGCCGACGCCTGAACAGCGCGAGATGCTGAGGGCCCGTGTGGCCTATTTCCGGACCTGCAAAGAGATGCTCTTCGGCGATTTCTGGAATGACGGGCCTGTTGTGGGCGGCTGTATTGCAGGAGGCAGGAAATACTTCCATATCAATTCAAAGGGGGATGTTGAGCCCTGCGTCTTCTGCCATTTTGCTTCCCATAATATCAAGAATGTAAGTCTTCAGGAGGCGGTCACCTCTCCGCTCTTTAAGAAGATCCAATCATATCAGAAGACGCATGACAACAAACTGAGGCCCTGCATGATTATTGACCACCCCAATGTGTACCGCGATGTCTGCAGGATGCCGGGGGTCTATTTCACGCATCAGGGAGCCGAGAACATTGTCGAAGGGTTCGCCGAAAAGATCGATGACTATTCAGTCAAATGGGGCAAGCTTGCCGACAAGGCGTGGGAAGAGAACTATCAGAAGAAGGAGTAATATTGGCTGCTGCTGTTATGCCAGGACCTTCTGCAGTGAACTGCTTATCTCCTGGAGGGAAAACGGTTTTTTCAGCACATCACTGAATCCGTATTTTTTGTACTCTGCCATGACCGGGTCTGCTGAATAGCCGCTTGCAACAATTGCCCTGACCGTCGGATCAATCTTGCGGAGTTCCTGCAACGTATCTCTGCCGCCCATACCTCCTGGTATCGTCAGGTCAAGAATGACTGCAGCAAACGGACGGTCAGATTTTGCCGCTTCCCGGTAGCATTCAACTGCCTCGGCCCCGTTTTTAACAAGTGTTATGTCATACCCGAGTTCGATCAGCATATTTTCGGTGACTTCCCTGACGATCTCTTCATCGTCCATAAGCAGGATGCTTCCTTTGCCTGTCCCTGGTGCGCCCTCATCAGCTTCGGGCATGACACTCTTTTCGGATGCCGGCAGATAGAGATAAAACGTTGTGCCTTCACCGGCAATAGACTCGGCCGTAATCATGCCTCCATGCCTTTTGATTATAGAATAGGCCGTCGCAAGCCCGAGACCCGAGCCTTTGCCTCTTGTGGTGAAATAGGGATCAAAAATTTTGTCTAAATGTTCAGGCGGAATGCCGATGCCCTCATCCTTTATCGATATCCTGATATACTTGCCATCCGGCAGTATGGTCGTGCCGGCAGATCTGCCGTCGAGAATAATATTTTCAGCCCTTGCCTCTATTTTGCCGCCCTCAGGCATGGCCCATTTTGCATTAATGATAAGGTTATGGATGACCTGGCTCAGTTGACCTCTGTCGATATCAACCGGCCACAGACCGTCAGGGAAGAAGAAATTGCAGATGATGCTGGAGCCTGAGAGCGTAAACTTGGCCGAGTCCATTATCAGTCCGCTGATATAGGTGGTTTTCAGCAACGGTGCCCCGCCCTTGGAAAACGTAAGCAGCTGATAGGCCAGGTCCTTGGCACGAAATGCTGCCTTCTCAACGCCTGCAAGTCTCTCTGCGATCTTTTCCTTATCCTCTTTCTCGAGTTTTCTTTTTGCGAGGGTAATGTTGCCGAGTATGCCCACAAGGATATTATTGAAGTCATGAGCAATGCCGCCGGCAAGCAACCCCAGAGACTCAATATTCCTCGCCTTCATCAGCTCATTCTCAATTTTCCGCTTCTCGGTGACGTCACGGAACGCCAGGACTGCGCCTATTATCCTTCCACTTTCGTCAATAATCGGAGCTCCGCTGTCAGCGATATCCCTTTCAGTTCCGTCTCTGCCTATCAGGATCGTGTGATTGGCAAGCTCCACAATCCTGCCGGTACTCATGACCTTTTCGACAGGATTTTCGACTGTCTCCCGCGTCTTTTCGTTGACGATATGGAAAATTTCCTGCACCGGTTTGCCGCCGGCCGCTTCCTGTTTCCAGCCGGTAAGGGTTTCTGCTACGATGTTTAACAGAACGACGTTGCCGTTGATGTCGGTGGTTATGACGCCGTCTCCTATTGAGCGGAGCGTTACCAGCAGCCGTTCTTTCTCCGAGAGGAGCTCATGTCGTGAATCCCGGAGCGCCCTTGTCATGATGTTGAACGAGGATGTAAGCTCGCCTATTTCATCGCTTGAGGTATGGGCCATTTCGATATCGAGATTTCCCCTGGTCAGTTCAGCAACATTCTCCTTCAGATCCAGGAGCGGCTGCGCTATCTTTTTCGAAAATACGTAGCCCTGGATCAGCGCTATGATAACGCCTCCGAGGATGATCGCAAGCCCATACATCTGGAAGTGGGAGGCTTTTTGTAGCGCAGTCCTGTGGGCATCTTCGCTCATTACCGCCTCAGCGATAGCAAGGTCAACGCCGTGTTGACGTATGTCAGAGGCGACCTCATTAAAGGTCCTTATTTCTGTCTCGTGCCCTGCCGGAATAAAATGTCCGGACAGAGACATGTCCCGGTCATAAGCCTTCAGCAGAGATTCACCTGTTGACAGAAGTCTGGCTGACTTTGCCTTGATCTTCTCGACGTATTCCCTTGCCTCCGGTACCTTAACCGCAATATCAAGAACCTTGATTTCCTGAACGAGTGAATTGTAACGGTCGAAGAATTTCTCCCGGTCCTCCTTATTTTGGAGGGTCAGAAAAAGGATAAGATGTCCTTCGGTTCTTTTTGCATAACTCGAGACCTCGGTTGCAGAAGTGATGATGCTCCTGAAATGTTTCTCGGAGCTTTCGAAGGATGTTACGATATCGTTGCGCGAGAAATAGCCGAAAATTCCGATTGTAATGACCAGAACGATGATAATGATATTTCCTGAGATCAGTCTGTGGCTTATCTTCATGTCTTTCTACTAAAATATCTTAATTGCTGCAGGTTTATCAATGAGGAGCATTGGTGAGATGCCGAAGGAGCGGTCTGCATGACAGGGAGAAGCCGGCCTTAATCAAAAGTAACTCTTTCTATCGTAAAAGAATTTTGATACTATCAATCATGGTTTGGATCCGGCCCCTCTCTTTGTATCGGTACTGGTCATTGCGTCCGGCATGGTTTTTTGTATGCCTGATCGCCTGCTCCATAACCTCCTGCGCCCCAAAAGAGCTTGTTCGGCAGCCTGGGCTTGAGCCCTACTCAGGCCCGGTCACGGTCGAGGTCTTAACGCATTCCATCGGGTTCAGGGACACGAAGACTATCAAGGCGCTGACTGACGTCAGGATATTCAAAGACGGGGAGCCTGCAGGCAGTTTCAGCGGCATTTTCGGCTATCAGGCCCCTGATCTTCTCAAGACCGGCTTCTTCGGTCCTTTTGGCATCACCGTAATGGAGTTTCTGATCGCCCATGATATGGTCCAGGTCTACGTGCCGCCCAAAAATATCCTCTATGAGATGAGGTCTCCCGAGCTATCGTTTTCCTCCTTGATGAACGGGAAGTTCCGTTATGTCATGCAGGAGGAAGGGGACTCCTATGTCCTGCTTGCCTACGATTCTGCTTCGGACGCAGCAGCACCGACCATGAAATATCTCTTCGACAAGACTTATCTTCTGAACCGGCGGATTATTATCTATCGGGAAGGGGAGGCGGTCATAACGATCGATTTTGACGGTTTTAACGGAAAGGTACCGGAAAAGACAAAACTTTCATTCGGCAGGGGGACCGAGATGCATATCACACTCCGGGAGCCGGAATATGATACGGATATCCCTTCCGGCTATTTTAAGGAGATCGAACATACGGATAAGCAGGTGCTGCCTTTTCAGGATCTCCTCAAACGTTTTGATCCCAGGCGGTAGCTGATGTTCATCGCAAAATAGGGCAGGATGTTCTGTATCTTTGCGGGCATTCTCTTGAGAATAGAACCGAGCGAATAGGTCTTCAGATATGCCTCAAGAGTCTTTTGATGCAGTTCCTCTGCGGGGATATTTTTTGGCTTATACACGATATGATACCGGTCGTATTTTTCCCAGTTGTGGTGCAGGATCCTTCCCTGCTTTGACATCTCTTCAAAAAGTTTCGTGCCGGGGAAGGGGGTGAGTTTGCAATAGTTGGCGACCTCAAGCCTGTTGTTCATCACGAAATCGACCGTGCTGTCGAAAATGTCCGGGGTGTCATGGTCAAAGCCGAAGATGAATGAGCCATGCACGCCGATGCCTGCTGACCTGATCTCACTTACATGCTCGGCATACTGTTCTGCCTTCCTCAGTTTTTTCATGTCCGCCGAATTGTTGGCATTTACGCTTTCAAATCCGATCAGCAGGCCGGCACAGCCGCTCTCTGCTGCAAGCCGCAACAGTTCATTGTCCCTTGCTATGTCTATGGATGACTGAGCGACCCATCGCTGCTTCAGGGGTTTCAATGCCCTGAAGAGTTCTTTGGCATAGGTGCTGTTGCCGGCAATGTTGTCATCAATGAAGACGGCAAGGCGTCCGTTGTACCCCTTCAGCTCGGAGATAATGTTTCCAATCGGCCGGCAGCGCTGCTTTGTACCGAAAAACTGGGTTGACGAACAGAAGGAGCAGCCGTAAGGGCAGCCGCGTGATGTCTGAAACGTGCGCGGCACATAGTAGCGTTTTTGATGAATCATCTCCCACTTGCCGGAAGGAATGCTCTCTGCGGCCGGATAGCCTGCAGCGCGGTAGATCGGCAGCAGACTGCCCGAAAGAAAATCATCGAGGATAATTTGCCACATCTCCTCTGCCTCGCCGACAAGAAGGGCGTCGGCCTGCCGGAGCACTTCATCCGGCATGACTGACGGATGGATACCGCCCATGATGATCCGGGAACCCTTTTCCCTGAATTTCTTTGCGACCTCATAGGCGCGGGGCGCATTCGTAGAATTCGTCGAGATTGCAACAAGGTCTGCAGGATAGGAAAAATCAATGTCATCAACAAGTTCGTCCGTGACTTTGACCTCGAACCTCTCCGGTGTCAGTGCTGCGAGTATGGCAAGGGACATCTGGGGCAGCACAAAGGTTGCTCTCCGCTTTCTCCAGATGTCCTCATTCCTGCAGGGAGATATGAGGTAGATTCGTTTGTACACCATGACGAATCATATCATAAGGCTGCCGATCGGATAAAACGGCAGAGCTATTTTGTTATAATCTCAGGCAGCATGATGAATTTTTTTATCGGTCTCATCGCAGGGCTGTTCGGCGGGCTGGTGGGCCTTGGCGGAGGCGTGATCATGATCCCTCTCATGGTCGGCATCAGGAAGCTCACCCAGCACAAGGCGCACGGCACCAGTCTGGTGGCACTGGTCTTCACCGGCATAGCAGGCGCCATAACCTACTTTATGAAGGGTTCTGTCGACATGGCTGCCGCTGCACTCCTTGCCGTTACGGCGGTTTTCACGGCGCGGGCCGGCGCTCAGTATGCACATGCGCTGCCTGAATGGAAACTGAAGCGCTCCTTCGGCGCATTTCTGATCTTCGTCTCTCTGCTTCTGCTCATTAAGCCGTATCTGCCCGGCCTTGTGCTTTCGACTGCCGGCTGGTACAAGGCCGCAATACTTCTTCTGACCGGCGTCTTTACCGGCTTCTTATCAGGTATGATGGGGGTCGGCGGCGGCACGATCATGGTGCCTGCAATGGTCCTGCTTGCAGGCATGGGGCAGCATGTCAGCCAGGGCACATCGCTTCTTGCCATGGTGCCGGCCGGCGCTGCAGGCGCATACACACACGGGAAGCTTGGGAATGTTCAGGGGTCGCTGCTTGCAGGTCTCATCCCCGGGATTCTTCTCGGCACGTACCTCGGCGGGACCCTTGCGCATGGACTGCCTGAGGCAGCCCTGCGGATTATTTTTGCTGCGGTCCTGATCTGGACGGGGGTCCGTTATCTCAGGGCAAAGGCTCCTGCAGAGAAAAAATAATTGAGCGTTTTCATAATTCATGGGAGAATACAGCATGACACCATTTGACAAAAAGAGACGGCACAGGCGCTTCAGCGTAGATTTTATGGATATAAAGGGCAACGCTGTTTTTGTCAGCGAAGTCGTTATCAATGATATCAGTATCACCGGTGTTTCACTGATCACGGACCGAAAGCTGGAGATGGGAGTGGAATATTCTCTGAGGATCCTGGACAACGGACTGGACCTGCTAATCCGGGGGACCGTTATCTGGTGCACGGAGAATGAATCGGCAGGGACGCAGGGTGAGCACAGCCATCTGAAATTTGCTGCGGGCCTGCGATTCGACGATCTTCAGCAGGAGACTGTGGTAAGTCTGATCACCTTTATCGAGGCCCATCTCCTTGATAAGCATACGCATATTAAAGTGCATGAGATGAGCGGCTGCAGATGCAATATCAGGTTCCATGTGGATGCAAAGGAAACGGCTGTGCTGAATGTTGCCGAGACATACCGGGTAAAAAAACTGAGCCTTGGCGGCCTGCTTATCGAAAGCAGCCACGGCCTCGAGACTGACACGCGGATCTATATGGGGATAACTCTTCCTGAAGACATGCAGCTTTCGTTTACCGGAAGGGTTGCCTCCTGTATCGTATCTCCTGATACTGCTTCCTGCTTTGAGGTCGGCATTGAAATTCTCGACATGCCTGAGCCGGACAGACAGAAACTGAAGGAGTTTATCCGGCGGCTTTATCTTGACGATGCCGGCTTTTCGGTCGATGACATACGCCCGGCCTGATACATAACAGGAGAAGATAATGGACGGGACTAGACGCGATACGATTAAAACAGGGCTAAACGTTGCAATTGTCTTAAAGAAGGACCAGCGCACCGGGTCGCTTACCAGAGGGGTCGTCAAGGATATCCTGACGAAATCACCGACCCATCCGCATGGGATAAAGGTCCGTCTCGAAAGCGGTGACGTGGGGCGGGTTAAGGAGATACTGGGGTGATCATGCGTTTTGCAGAGGTTATGTGAGGGACAGACAATGAACGATAGCGAAGATCCTGGCTGGTTCCTCGGGAAGTTGCGGGCTGAAATGGGCTCATGGGTCGAGAAGGGTTTCATCAGCCAGGAGCAGAGGGACAGAATCCTTTTCCACTACCGTGCGGTTTCAGAAGTCCAGACCAGGGCGGGGTCAGGCAGACTGATAACCGTTGTCTCTGTCCTGGGTTCTGTTCTGGTCGGTCTCGGCATTATTCTTTTTGTTGCCTCAAACTGGCATGCCATTCCGAAGGCCGGCAAGCTTGCCCTTCTGTTTACCACCATGATTGGGATGTACAGCGCCGGGTATTACATGAGGTATACGAGGCAGAATTATGTAAAGGTCGGAGCATCTCTCATATTCCTCGGCACCATGGCGTTCGGCGCCAATATCTACCTGATAGCGCAGATCTATAATATAAGCGTCCATTATCCTAACGGTGAACTTCTCTGGGTGCTCGGCACGCTTCCGCTTGCCTATGTCCTGAGGCTCAGGACGATCCTGACCCTGGCGCTTCTCAACCTTCTCATCTGGCTCGGCATGGAAGCGAGTTTTTGGCTGCGGGAGCCCCATTACTATTCTTCAGTCGCAGCATTTATACCCCTTTATCTGGCAGCGGGTCTCACACTGACTGCGGTGGGGCTTGCGCATAGGGGTTCAGAGCGTTTTTCCTATTATCATGGCCCCTATCTCTGGCTTGGCACGTTTGTGACCATGTTCTCATGGTATATCTTCACCTTTGGCGACATGTTCAGGTCTGATTTCAGCGCTCCTTCGCTCGTGATGTTCTACGCAGGCATGCTCGTCATTTTTGCAGGCTCCCTTGCAGTCGCTTTCCTGTTAGACCGGCAGGAGAAGACAAAGTGGTTTACGGCTGAGGCTGCATCACTGATGTTCCTTGCGGCAGTGATACTGTTTCTGCTCGTAAATAATCCTGCGATTGATGAGTCTGTCCAGGGTGCGGCCAGACATTATGGCTCGGCCGTAAAGAGTGGTGTTGTCACTGTCCTCTCCCTGTCGTCCAACCTTCTGTTTGCTGCTGCGATCATCGGTATGATCGTGCTGGGGTTTGCCAGAAAGGCGGCCTTTTACGTCAATGTCGGCCTGTTCTTTTTTGTTCTGGATGTTATTGCGCGGTATTTTGATTTTTTCTGGAAGATGCTGCCGCGGTCACTCTTTTTTGTCGTTGGCGGTCTCCTGCTTATTTTCGGCAGTCTGTTCCTTGAGCGAAAGCGCAAGCGTGTGCTTGCGTCATTCAGCATGAAGGATGATCTGTGATGGCAAAGAAATTCATCGCGATTGTGCTTATGCAGGCTGTCCTCCTCGTCGGGATCATTGCTTACCGTCAGTATTGGGTGGGCACCGGAGAAAAAGTTATGCTTAAGACAGTCCCGGTCGATCCATGGAATATGTTTCGCGGCGATTATATGACCCTGACCTATGACATTTCGCGGATCAACCTCACCAAACTTGGTATCCGGGATGCATATAAACGGAACGACAGGTTTTTTGCCCTTCTGCAGAAGCAGCCGGATAATACCTTCGAATATTCCGGCATATCTCATCAGAGACCGGAAAACGGGACCTTTATTCAGGGAAGGGTGACGAATGTTTTTGATGAGTCACGCTGGATGGTGAAGGCCGCAGGAGACGCCGGAGAGACTAAACAGTTCGAACTGAGATGGTTCTCCGGAGTCAATATTGGTGACAGGGTGCTTTTCTGCACTCACCGGTGGGGGCAGGTCGATTTTCAGCGCTTCACCGAAAAATATACTCCTCAATGCAGCAGGGAAGATGAGTCGTTCTCCGGTGCATTGGTGGAATCTCAGGAAATAAAAGAGAAGATCCTCAGCGCTGAATACGGCATTGAGAGTTACTTTGTCGAGGAGGGAAAGGGCAGCATTGATGCGCTTGCAAAGCAGCAGAATACTCAACCCTCTCAGCAGCCTCAGCCGTTGGTTAGAGGCCAAAGCAGACTTCATGTGGAGGCTGCCCTGCGCAGGGACGGCAAGGCGCTCATTTCGCGGATCTTCATCGATAACAGGGAGGTAAAGTAGGAGCCGGGAGGTTCTGAAGTGATCTATGGAAGAGTTCGCCCTGAGTAATCGGGAATATATCGAATTGAACAACCTCCTGAAGGTGCTTGGACTTTGCGATACCGGAGGTATGGCAAAAGCTGCCATTGCGGAAGGTCTGGTCAGGGTCAATGGCATCGTGGAATTGCGCAAGCGCTGCAAGCTGCGCAAAGGGGACAAGGTTGAATTCGAAGGTCATGAGATTATTGTTTCATGACCCGGAGATAAGAGATGCACGTTGTGGCAATGCATAGCCTGGGACAGGATAGAGAGGCCCGCGCGTCTGCCCTTGCCTCTGCCCTTACCATAACCATGTATGAGGCGCTTTCCCGTCTCCGGTCACCGGGGAATGGTCCTTTTACGGTCGGTGTGTTTGCTGATCAGGCGCGGGCAGCGCAGATGGAAGAAAAGCTTCTGTCATCAGGGTTCAGCGCCGTTGTCCTGACTGACAAGGCGATTAGTGCCGAGCGCTCTCCCCTGATCGCAAGAAAATTTGTAATGGGTGATCATGAGCTTGCCGTGGCAACAGAGACCGGGCAGAGTCTGCGCATCTCTTTTGAGAGTGTGCGACTTATCGTGCGGGGCATCGGGATTGTCAGAGAAGCCACTAAAGAGACGGTAACTAATCGATCGCTGAGCCCGGGGCGTGCAGTAATGTCCGGAGGGTTGCTGCTTACCAAAACAACGAAGACCGTGCAGGAAGTGGTACTGGAAGACCGTGCAGCGTTTTTTAACCTATATGCCGGAAACAACCCTGTCATTGTTTTTCGCGAGAACGGCCTTATGTATGATTCACTCGGCCCGGCGCTGCAGCCTTCACGCGCCTTGAACTTCAACTGGCTGATCGCTGAACTGCGCAGACAATGTCCGGAGGCTCAATATGACGAGCGCCTTCTGACCCGGCCTGCCCAGGTTGCTGTTCTGGGCCCTACGCTTAACCCAGAGGAGCATCTCTGCGTGGCCACGGCCCTGCTTGCAAAGGTTTTGACGAATGGGTGAGTACAGCCGGGAGGGGCTACACTCCCGTGCATGATATCATAGCTCATCTTCGATAGAGTAATAACGGTAAGGGATGGTAAAAAGAATATGAAGATAGCCGTTTCACAGCTGAAGGATGAAGTTAACGTCGAAGAGGCCAGCCGGCAGGAAAAGCCGCCGGTCGGGACAGGATATGCAGGCATCATGGTTCCAACGGGTGTCAATAAAAAGGTCCTGATTAAAACTGTGATTTCGCATTTTGTTGCAAATAATTACCTTGCTGAGTATTCTGCTTCCGATTTCGAGCTGAGCAATGAGCAAAAGACTGCCTTGAAAGAATTGCTCCTCGAATCAAGAAATCGAACCGTGGAAGACATCCTGAAAAAGGGCACGTTCACGTTTTGGCAAAAGGGGACAAAGTTTATGGTCTTCAGAAGACTTTCTGACGATCGTATTTCCTCTCACCCCCTGGATGGGGTGGTCGTGAAGGCTGCGCTGCCGGGGACCGATCTCAAGAAGGCGCTGCGTGGCTATGGCTATGCCAAACAGTATCTGGGCAAGTCTTTGAGCGTTGCAACCTCACTCTGCAATATCGACCTCAATATCAGGGATGCAGAGGGTGTTGAGCGGCGTGTTACCCTTATAAATGTCCTTGTTCAGGAGAGGGTCATTGTAATCGGCGACATTGCAAAAATGGTGAGGGAGAAGACCGCTGAGTTCAGAGAGCGGGACAAATTACAGGGAATATCTTCCCGCAAGACCGAGAAGGACCCGCTGATCGCTAAATTGACCGCAGAATACAAAGATATCTCCCAGCGCTGGACAGGGCTCTGCGATAATATGGAAAAAAGAAATCTTCGTGACGCGGACGAGTTCAGGCAACCCTCTGCCATGGAGAGAAATTTTGGCATTGAGGTGCATCAGGGCATGACCCTGCCTGACTGGGGATATGAGGGCTTCAGAGAAGTGAAGAAGAGGATAAGCCGCAAGGCAGAAGCGATACAGCATGAAGTGGAGAAGAGAAAAAGGGAGCTCGGCATTTTTCAGAGATTATTCGGCAAGAAAAAAATACAGGAGATCGAAAAAGAGACTGCCCTGCGTATGGGACGGGAATATCTGCGCGTGAAAGGTTTCGATTTTGACAGCCTTGTGATTGTGAATAAGTCGCTTGAAATGAAAAAAGACCGGGTTCCCGATGTCTTTGAAAAAGAGGTCCTCAAGGCCTTTGCCCAGTTGCTGGATACGGTCATTGTTCAGTAAGAATAAACAACCATCGGCCACGAAATGTCAGGATAACAGAAAGAAATCGTCGGAGATCGGCAGTTCGAAACTGCCCGGTTCTGCCATGTAAAACGAAACGTTGCCGCTGCTTTGATCTATTTAATGGTATTTTCCCGATGCAGGTACTGCGCGTTGATAGGCCCAGGCTTCAATGCTTTTTATCTGTTCGGCCATCGTGACCGAAAGAGGTACGGTTCTGCTGAAAGCGACCAGAAAATCCTGTTCAACTACAGGACGTTTCTCTGCAAGGGCCTCGAAAACCGCGGATTTGACCACCTGCTCAATCTCCGCCCCGGAAAGCCGCTTTGGTGACGATACCATTAACGAAAGATCAATCCCGGAAATATCGATATTCTGTTTCTTCATATGGATGCGATATATCTCTTCGCGCGCCTTCTCATCCGGAAGCCCGACATAAAATATCTCATCGAAGCGTCCCTTGCGCAGGACTTCTGCGGGAAGCATCTCGATTGCGTTAGCGGTAGCTGCGACGAAAACAGGTGACTTTTTTTCCTGCATCCATGTCAGGAACGAGCCCAGCACCCGGGACGCTGAACCTCCTTCAGCCTTGAATCCCTGTGATGAAATGCCGGCTTCGATCTCGTCTATCCAGAGGACGCAGGGTGCGATCGCCTCCGCAATCCTGAATGCCTTACGCAGGCTGGACTCAGGTGTGCCGAATGACCCTCCGTACAAAATCGCCATATCAAGACGGATAAGAGGGAGACGCCACTGCGCAGCGATCACCTTGACAAACAGTGACTTGCCGCAGCCCGATATCCCCATGACCAGCACCCCCTTCGGCATCATGGCGCCGGAAGAAATGTTATCGAGGCCAAACACCTTTTCGCGGCGCTCCAGCCAAAGCTTGAGGTTCTCCATCCCCCCTAACTGGTCTTTATCGGTATCATTGCTGCGTTCGATGTCAGATAGATAGAGCCCTTGGGAGGCTACTGCCAATCTTTCCTCCAATTCAGGATTTTCGGCACAGGCCTGAGCCAGAGAAGGAATATGATCTCTCAAGACAGCCAGGTGCTCCCTTATCTCTCCAATTCGGGGAAGTCCCTGGTAAAGAATGACGAGGTCTTCCTGCAATTGTTCAGGAACAGCCTCTTCTGCGCCGAGGATGATCAGGGTATTTGACTGGCTGTGAGCTGCAAATTCCTTCAGTTTTCTGATAATAAACGGATTAGTTCCCCAAAATGCGGAAAGATCCTTGAAAAGAAAGATGGCAGGACCCGGCTGCGACATTGCAAAATTAATCGCAGCAAGAGGCTCTACAGTCTCTTTACAGGGATTTCCCTCTCGGATGACCCCTTCGGTGCAGGTCCATACAAACGGACTCCCAGCGCCCTTAATATCTGCAGCGGCCTCAACGATAACTGCCTCTGTGCTCCGCTCTTTGTCGGTAACTACATAAATCAGGTTATTCCCAGATCTGATAATCCTCAGCAGGTCCCGAACGTTCAGGTTTTCCATTATCCTCCGCTAACGCCTCAATTATAATGCTCAGTATAAGTATATCACTACGCAAGCAGATGCATTAAGCAGGGGCATAGGGGCATGTGGAAATGTCGGTCCATGTTCCCATACCCCACCCGACCTCCTCCTGGAAAGGGGAGGCTGAACTTCACACTGTTGAACGGTTTCAGTCTTTTGCTCGAATGAAACGTTCTATTCCACCTTTTTCAAAGGTGCTCCGCAGGAGCATTTGCCCGGGTTGACCGAAACCGTATTGCATTTGCAGTCAGGCCCGCAGCTGCAGGCATACTTGCCCTTGAGCGGATATTCCTTCACCTTATAATTGCAGCCGCATTTTGTATTGTCCTTCGGATCGAATGCACAGGGGCATTTGTCGTCATCGCACTTGCAGAGGTAGATCTTGTCCTTCTCCCTGTCGATCCGGATCACCTTTCCCTTTGCAAGGGCAAGACCGCAGTCGCAGCTGCCCGGCTCAAGATAGGGCGACGGGCAGGGGCATCCCTCTTCACAGTCGCAGAAGTATACGTCAGCCCCTTTTGCTGCCGTGTTTGCTGTCCATGACGCAGTAGCGGTCAGTCCGATTGCCATCGCAAGCATGAGTGCTGTTTTGAAGAAGACTGTTTTCATTTCGCACCTCCGAAGATGGTTAATTTCAAAAAGAGAATGCTGATCCGGTAAAAGTCCCGGACCGGCCGGAAGTTAGTCGTATAATCGCGGTGATAGATCGCCGATACCGGCACGCAACATATCCTGAACCCTGCCTTCCCCGCCTTGATCAGTAGCTCAGTTTCTGTCTCAAAGCCGGTCGTCTCGATCTGCACCGTCTCCAGCACCTCCCTCCGGTAAAGGCGGAAGCCTGACTGCGTATCCTCGATCCTGCAGCCTGCCGCCTTTGATATGCAGAATATGCCGATCTGGTTCGGGATATAGCGATAAAGCGGTATTGCCGCCCGATCCCAGAGCCTTGTTCCTATTATTATATCACCTTTATCGGCCGCAAATGCCGCAAGAAACGTTGCAATTTCGGCAGGTGCATGCTGGCCGTCGCCGTCAATCGTTATAACTGCAGCATAACCCTGTTTGAGTGCATGGCTGATCCCGGTCCTGAGCGCCATGCCTTTGCCGCAGTTCCTGTCATGTCTGATGACATGAGCGCCTGATCTTTTCGCCACCGCTTCAGTGGCATCTTCTGATCCGTCGTCAACCACAATGATGTCGGCGATCATCCCCCGAACGCCTGCGATCACGTCACCGATTCTCTTTTCTTCGTTAAAGGCCGGGATTATACAGCAGATTGGTTTGTTCATTGCCGCTCCCTAGCTTTTTGAACTCCCAGGAGGGACGGCACGAGGGTAAAAGAGAGGAAGACGCAGAGGGTTATGCCAATGGCCGCCACCTGCCCCATGGTCGCAAGTCCCTTGTACGTCGAAAAGCCGATCGTCCCGATTCCCGCCACGGTCGTAAGTCCTGCTACGAGCACAGCCTTACCGGTCTGGAGAAAGGTTGAGCCGATGTCACGGTCAGCATGATACTGATGCAGGAGGTGAACCGTATAGTCTGTGCCGATGCCGAAGAGAAGCACAAAGACGATTGCATTCATGAAGTTCAGACTTATGCCTGTCAGACCCATAATGCCGAGCGTACAGAGGATGCTGATGACGACCGGCACCTGGCAGAGCAGCACGTGATAGACCTTTCTGAAATCAAGATACAGGATGATATTTACCATTACCAAGCCGATGATGCCGATGAGCGTCATATCCTTCTTCAGGATCGAGAAGAGCTCCTGTCGTATGAAGGCCGGTCCGGTATGTTTGTACCCGTCAAGCGCTGACAGGGTTACACCGTCTCTGAGCGTGCCGGATACGATAATCTGCCACTGATCGTCTCTGTTGATCAGGAGTCTTTCTAGCAGATCGTTGACCGGCTTGACATCCGTGAGGGTTATCATCTCCCTGTTGCGCAGCATCGTCTCCAGGGCTTCCGTGAAGCTGAGAAACCCCGGGATATCGAACCCCTTGTCTGAAGCGGTCTTTTTGAAATCACGAATGACTTTTCCGGGATCAAGAGAGGCAAGGGCTGCAAGGTTTTTCTTCTGTCTTGCTTCAGGCGGCAGAATATCTCCTGCTGCCATGATATGCTCAAAATCCTTTGCAAGGGCTTCCTTGATCTCAACACTTCTTACCAGGGCTGACTGCATTTCCATGGACGTGTCTGTGATAAAGACGCCCTGTTCCCGGATGAATGTATCTTTGAGGCGCTCAAATGCCTGGCGCGGCCGGTTGTCATCAGTGCCGAGTTTCGTAATATCACCCAGAAACTGGATACGGGGAATAAAGAGAAGCGCGACAAGCGACGAGCAGACAACGGCTCCGATCACAACGAAAGGCCTCCGGTAGGAAAAAACAGCCAGATCTTTGAGTGCCGGTATCTCAATAAATCTTCCGGATGAGGGCTTTATGGTGAGCGACGCCAGCGTGAAAAGGAAGAGCCAGCACAGAAGCATGCCAATGCCGGTCAGCAGGCCGAGTTCGCGAATCCCCCTGAAGGATGAAAAGAGCATCGGGAAAAAAATGATTGTGGTGGTAAGCGTTCCCGTTGTTATACTGCGGTACACGGACGTGATGGTCCTGTCCATATGCTCCACAGGGTTTATTCCCTCCTCCTTGATAATAAGGTATCTGACATAGAGCACAATGCCGAGATCGTCGCTCAGTCCTGCCAGCATACCGGCAAATGCGCCGGTCACCTCCGAAAGATAATCGGAGAAAAGGAGCGTTATGCCAAGGGTTATAATCATCGCGGTTACGACGGGGAACATCACGTAGAGCAGTCCCTTCAGCGACCTGAAAAACAGGAGAAATACCAGCATTACGCTTGCGAAAGAGGAGACCGTGTTCATCACGATTTCCCTCTTCATGGCGGAGGCTTCATGGAGCGTGATGGCATGGCTGCCGGTTATTTCCGCAGTAAGGCCCCTGTCCCTGTATTTTTCGAGCAGGGATTCCATGCTTTTGATGAATTTTTCTGAAAACGCAATATCGCGCGGCGAGCCGGCCGGCGTGAGGATCATGATCAGATTTTTTTTGTCGGGGGTCAGGAAATAGCCTGAACCCGGATCAAAGGACTCCGAAGAGAAGCGCATGTGAGGCAGGAACAGTTCGAAAAAGTTCAGGGGATCGTGCATTGCCAGGTCCTGCTGGCCGCCGGGCAGCTGGAGTCTCTGCCGGGTCTTTTCGAGTTCATGTTCCATGCCCTCGGGGCTGAGTTTCCTGACGAACTCTTCCATCTCTGCCGGAGAGAGAAGAAGGGGGGCTTTCCTTGCATAGATCTCCCTCAGAAATGTTTTTGTTTCTTCGGATATCTTCCAGGAGACCTTCGTGACCATGGGGGACGATCCTATCTCCTGGCCGATCGCATCGATCTGTGCGGCATGGTCCATTACCCTGTCGGAACTGAATACGATATAGGACTTGTCCATGCCGCCGGTCTTTTCTGCAAGATCGAAGTAGAGAGAGGTTTCCGGAGCATGGGCAGGAATCAGGCGCGTGACATCGGTATTAAATTTTGCGCCGAGAATTATGCCGACCGACGCCAGCACGGCGATGGCCGATGCCAGGACCGTGATAAGGGGGAACCTCTTGGCAAGAGCCCGTATGAAAGGGAGCTTATCCTGCATTATGGGAGCCTGTCGCTGCAGGAGCGGTCATGCCGTATGGTTTAAACGCCTCGCATTGCCGGGATGATCTGGCGGTCTGAAATGCAGGGCAGCGGGTCATCGGCGTTGCCCTATGCGCTTTCATCGAAGTGAAGAACGATGCCACCCTCTGCAATCACGTTTCCTGCCACAAGGGCGCGGGCAGCAAATATGAAGAGTCCGCCTATGCTGCGCTGCACGGTGCTTTCGATCTCAAGCGTATCGCCTGCCCTTGCGGTGCCGTGGAAGGTCAGGCCGGTGATGCCCGCAAAAAGCGAGATCCCTTTTCTGCTGCTTGCTATGCCCGATATCTGCGCCATGGCCTCGATAATATAGACCTGAGGCAGCGTGCCGTCGGGAAGAACGATGGGATCATTGATCGTAATCTGTCTTGAACCCCGTGCATGCCTGTCCTTTTCAATGATCTCGGCCGTATCGAGCATGATAAAAGGATACCTGTGGGGAAGATGCTCATAAGGCCGCATGGGGCTGCTAGGTTCTGCTCTTTATCACGTAGTCGGCCAGGGCATTGACTGATGCGAAGGCCTCCTTGCCGACATCTTCGTCAGGGATCCTGATGCCGTAGGTCTTTTCGAGTCCGACGACCAGTTCCAGCGCATCGATCGAGTCCAGGCCCAGACCGCTGCCAAAAAGGGGTGCGGACGGATCGATCTCTCCCGGCGCTATATCCTCAAGCTTCAGATTCTTTATGATCAGCGCTTTGAGTTCTTCAACAAGTGCTGCTTTCTCCATCAGGTAAGTCCTCCGTCAACTGATATATATTCACCGGTAATATATCCTGCCTCATCCGATGCAAGAAATGAAACTGCATGTGCCACTTCTTCGGGTTTTCCGAACCTGCCTGCAGGAATCATGGAGATAAACTCTTTCCTTATCTTGTCGTCCATGTCTTTGGTCAGTTCTGTCGCGATTACGCCCGGAGAAACAGCGTTCACCGTGATGCCGTATCGCCCGACCTCGCGCGCCAAAGACCTGGTGAAGCTGAGCACGCCTCCCTTTGACGCCGCATAGTTTGTCTGTCCTGCCCTGCCCATGAGAGCGCTCGGTGAAATGATATTGATGATCCTTCCCCATCTGCTGCTGATCATGGGCCTCAGCACAGACTTTGAACAGTAATACACGCTGTTGAGGTTCACCTCGATGACTTTGTGCCAATTTTTGTCCGGCATGAGCATGAGAAGCCCGTCCCTGATGATGCCTGCATTGTTCACCAGGATATCGAGCCTGCCTTCTTTCTGCGCGATCGTTTCAATCATGGCAATCACCTGTTGCTGATCAGAGACGTCAGCCTTCATGATTGCCGCGGAGCTGCCTTCTGCCGTCAGCTCACTGAGCGCTGTTTCAGCGGCCTCTGTATCTGAGGCAAAGTTCATATAGACCCGAATGCCTTTGCCTCCAAGGGAGCGGGCAATTGCCCTGCCGATCCCTTTTGTTCCGCCGGTGACGAGTGCTACGAGGTCTGACATACTATCAGTTCCTCTGCCCTGTATGTTTCAGCATCACGTTCTGTCCATCTTACCAATTTTGACAGGACGTCAGACGGCCCGACCTCGACAAAACGGTTTATGCCTTTCTGCCGGATGGCTTTCACCGTATCTCTCCAGAGCACTTTCCTCGTGAGCTGCGTTGAAATGACGCGGGCAATGCCTTGTGAGTCCAATACGCTGCCGTCGATGTGGCTCATGACAGGGACCTTTGGGTCTGTTATTTCAAACGGCGCTATAGCGTTCCTGATTACGTCTTCGATACCGCTCATAAGAGGGCTGTGCAGGGGATAGGATATGGCCAGCTCTTTTACTGACAGGGCGCCGTCTTCAAGGGCCATGCTGCATGCCGACTGAACGGCATCTTTCGAGCCTGAAATGACCGTCTGGGTTATGGAATTAACATTAGAAACGTAGACATCATCAAGCAGCATGCAGATCTCTTCCACCTGCTCTGTCCTGAGCCCCATGATCGATGCCATAAGCCCTGAGGTATTGCCGGAGACTGCTTCAATGGCCTGCTGCACCTTCAGGATAATGGCTGCAGAGTCCTCAAGCGAAACAGCGCCTGAGGCATAGACTGCTGCATAGAACCCGAGGCTGTGGCCTGCAACGCATTGAAAGTCTTCCATTCTGCCGAGCATCTGCCAGTACGAGGCGCTTGCCCCAAAGACCGCGAGCTGGGAGACCACAGGATCAATGGTCCCATAGTCCGCAAGATGCTGCGCAGCCTCAAGGATATCTCTTTCGGCAACATGATTGATCCTGCCGAAGACCTCATCTGCTGCCGGGGACTTTCTGAGGCAGGAGAGCATACCTGGGTATTCAGACCCCTGCCCGGGAAAGATTGCCGCTGATTTCAAAAAGAATTCCCCATAATTTTTGTATGAATAGTATGCCATGCTGGCTGCAGATTAGCCAAATACGTTTGGGGAAGACAGTCTTTTGATGGCTGCTATGGTAAAATACCGGATCAACCAAAAAGGAAGGAACTCAATGGCACAGGTAAAAGAAGGCGACAGGATAAGAATACATTATGTGGGTAAGCTTGAGGATGGGTCAGTATTTGACTCCTCCGAGGGAGGCGCTTCTCTTGAGATAAAGATCGGCAGGGGTGAATTCATAAAAGGACTTGAAGAGGGTGTTATCGGTATGGAGCCGGGCGAGGCACGGTCGATCTTTATGCCGGCTGAAAAGGCCTATGGCCCTTATCTGAAGGAGAAGGTCTTTGAGTTTCATAAAGACAGAATCAGCGAGGGGATAACGCCCGAGGTTGGTCAGCAGATGCAATTGTACCGTGCTGACGGTTTGCCTATTGCGGTAAAAGTTATCGATAAGACCGAAACCGGTTATATCATGGATGCCAACCATTTTCTTGCCGGAAAGAACCTGATTTTTGACGTGACACTCGAAGAGATCGTGACAGAAGAGGCGTAGCCTCTATTTTGACAGCGGCAAAAAGGCATATTACATTGTAACGAGATGAAATACCAGGTCCTTCTTGTAGAAGATTCAAAGGCGATCCAGCAGATGTACCGCAATAAGCTTATCCTTGAGCAGTTTGCGGTGGTCACTGCGGACAACGGCATGGAGGCGATCAAGGCCCTCGCGCTCAGCAAACCGGATATCATTCTTCTTGATCTCATGATGCCGATTATGGACGGGTATAAGGTGCTCCAGGTCGTCAAGACTGACCAGAAGCTGAAGGATATCCCTGTCCTCGTCTTTTCGGCCAAGGGCCAGCCTGACGAGGTGGAGAAGGCGCTGAGCCTTGGGGCTGCCGGTTACATCGTAAAGTCTGTTACCAAGCCGAACGAGGTCATAGAGAAGCTCCGCGCTGCCCTGAGCCAGAAGCCGGCTGAACAGGCGGTTTCTCACTATACGATCGAGATCAAGGAGGCGCTCTATGATGCAAAGAAGCTTTCCGCGGATTTCAGGCTCAATGACTATATCTGCCCATCCTGTAATGTGCCGATGCTGCTCGACCTGATCCCTGATTTTTCGCACGATACTCCCTGGTTCACCGCAAAGTTTTTCTGCCCACGGTGCAATGGCAGCAAGTAATCCTGCCATCTTCTACCATGCCGGATAGAATTAATCTGAAGTCCCTTTCGCGGGAAGAACTGTTCAGTTTTGCAAAGGCAGCGGGTCTGCCCAAATACCGCGTCGATCAGCTGCTGCACTGGATGTATGAGAAATTTGCCCTGGACATTCAGGAGATTACCGAATTCTCGAAGTCCCTGCGTGAGGACTTGGGCAGGACTGCCTGTATCAGCAGTCTTTCGCTCGTCACGCGCCAGGGGTCAAAGGACGGCACGGAGAAATTTCTCTTTGGACTTGAAGACGGCCAGACGATCGAGAGTGTACTGATCCCTGACGATGACCGCCGTACGCTCTGCATCTCTTCCCAGGTCGGCTGCGCCATGGCCTGCAGCTTCTGCCTGACCGGGGAGTCCGGCCTCATCAGGAATTTGAAGGCCCATGAGATTGTTGACCAGATCCTTTTTGTGAACAGGCTTATAAGCCCGAAGCGGGTTTCGAACATCGTCTTCATGGGCATGGGCGAGCCGCTCGCCAATTTTGACGAGGTGGTGGAGGCGCTCAAAAAGATCACGGAATTCCTCGGCATATCAAAACGCAGGATCACGCTTTCGACCTCAGGCCTTGTGCCGAAGATGCTGGAGCTGCCGAAGAAGGCGCCGGACGTGAATCTCGCTGTTTCGCTCAACGCAACGACCGATGAGGTGCGTGACAGGATCATGCCGATCAATAAGAAATATCCGCTCAAGATGCTTCTGGACGCCTGCAGGATGTATCCGCTTCAGCCTCAGAGACTGATCACCTTTGAATATGTGCTGCTGGACGGTGTTAATGATACCGTGGAAGATGCGAAGAGGCTGACGAGAATACTCAAGAATATTCCCTGCAAGGTGAACCTGATCCCCTATAATCCTCATGAGGGAAGCGGGCTGAAAAGGCCGGAACATAAGACCGTTCTGGGGTTCCAGAAGGTGCTGAAGGATGCTCACATGACTGCCTTGATCCGGGAAAGTAAAGGCCAGGACATACTCGCTGCCTGCGGACAGTTGCGGGGTACCTATGGGGAAAAGAAGGAGACTGAACTATCATGAAACCGATCAGGGTTAAAGCAGCCTCGGGCCTTATTGATCTGCTTGTACATATGGGATATTCAAAGACCAAGGTGAAGCAGCTTCTGAAGCACCGGGCCATAGCCGTAAACGGGAAGGTTGTTGCAGGATATGACTATCTTCTGTCAGCGGGCGATCTCCTTGCACTGGACAGCAAACCGGAGCCGGGTAAAGATTTTCTCGAAAAACATGACATAGAGGTCTTGCATGAAGATGACGCTGTTATGGTCATCAACAAGCCTTCCGGACTGCTCACGATCGCTACGGAAAACGAAAAGAGAGATACTGCATACTACCTGCTGAATGCCTATTTCAAGGAACGTAACCCTACAAGGCCTGACCGGATATTTATTGTGCACCGGCTTGACCGTGAGACCTCCGGCCTTTTGGTATTTGCCAAGAACGAGGAAGTAAAGAAGAAGCTCCAGGATGACTGGGAGCATGCAGAGAAGCGATACTATGCGGTTGTCGAGGGAGTGCCGAAGAAGAGGGAAGGGAAGATCGAGAGCTATCTGAATGAGACAAAGGCGTTCAAGGTCTATTCGGACGCCATGTCTGATCAGACCAAGCATGCAGTGACGCGGTATAAAGTGCTTAAGGCGGACAAAGCACACGCTCTGCTTGAGATAATCCTCGATACCGGCCGCAAGCATCAGATTCGGGTGCATCTGTCAGATCTGGATTGCCCGATCGTCGGCGACAAGAAATACGGGGCATTGACGAACCCGCTCCGCCGCATTGCGCTCCATGCGTACAGCCTTACTTTTAGCCATCCCGTCTCGAAGAAAAAGATGCAGTTTTCTACCCCCATCCCGCCTGCCTTTGGCTCGCTTGTAAAGCATATGGTGTTATCGTGATTATTGCATGTCGAGAAAATTGACTTCTTGTCCATAAAATTCTTTGCTCTTATGTTCTTTGCAGCAATTGTTGCCATCGCGGTTGTGGCTGGCTTGATGATGCTCCGAAGCATGTTCATGGCCACGAGGGGCCGGAAGATCGCTGCGTATCCTGAGCCGCGGAAAGCACTCGTGGTCCTCGACATCCAGGAAGGTTATACCGGCACGGCTGCCAGACAGCCGGTCACCAGACCGCCGACGGGCGGGATGCTCTTCATCGTCAACTCCCTCATAGACAAGGCTGCAGAGTCGGGCATGGAGGTGGCATACATCAGGCAGGTCTTCAGCAATAACCTGTTCGTCCGGCTTCATGGCGGCAGAAGACAGGGCAGGGTCATCATCGACCGCAGGATTAAGGTGATCAATGAAAACGATTTTGAGAAGAACCGAACTGATGCATTTTCGTCCAGACAGTTCGAGCAGTTCCTGATCGACAGGCATGTCAACGAACTCTTTCTCGTGGGAGTCGATGCCGCGTACTGTGTCTTTTACACTGCGCTCGGCGCCCTGAACCGCGGGTACAAGGTGACTGTGGTCACGGACGCTGTGCTTTCGCGCAAGAAGATGGAAGCTGTCCTGGAGCGATACAGGCGCAAAGGTATTGCGGTCATGACGAGTGAAGAACTGATTAACGAAGTCTGAATCTCGTGAGCATTTAGTTCCGGGTGGCCAGATTTAAAATCCCCTCCTTACCAAGGAGGGGCACGGGGAGGTTTTGGATGATTTTTCAATACCCCACCCGACCTCCCCTTGGAAAGGGGAGGAGGGTTACCCCCTGGCTACTGAAGCCTTATAAAACCCCCATATTTTCGATTGACAGCGACACCGTCATCGGGTAGCATTTTCTTATAGTTTCGGCACTTTCCACGCCAATATCATGAACAATGTTTTTCATTACAGGAGGACTGCATGATAACGCTCAAGGTCAACGGAAAAACGCATTCACTCGAAATCAGCCCTGAATCATCCCTGCTCTGGACGATCAGAGACCATCTTAAACTCACCGGTACGAAATTCGGCTGCGGCAAAGGGCTCTGCGGCTCCTGCACGGTGCATGTGGACGGCAAGGCTGAACGCTCATGCCAGATGACCGTAGGTGATGCGCAGGGGAAGAATATAACTACCATCGAGGGCATACCTGAGGGACACCCTCTCAAAAAGGCATGGGTAAAGGAACAGGTGGCACAGTGCGGATACTGTCAGCCCGGCCAGATTATGCAGGCAGCTGAACTTCTGGCCAAAGACAAGAACCCTTCTGAGGCAAAGATTATAAAGGCCATGGACGGCAACCTCTGTCGCTGCGGCACGTACCCGAGGATAAAGAGCGCCATTATCCTTGCTGCAAAGGAGGGTCAAAAATGAGCTCATCCATAACACGCAGGACCTTCATCAAGATAGCAGGATTGACCATAGCGGTCGTGGCAACGCCCTCAGAATTTGACATCCTGTGGGGGGCAAAGGCCCAGGCAGAGATGACGAAGGGGCTCAGCGCAGGCGTCTGGATTCAGATCACGCCTGAAAACAGCGTTATCGTTACGGTGAACAAGTCGGAGATGGGGCAGGGCATCTATACGGCCCTGCCGATGATTGTGGCGGACGAGCTTGAGGCCGACTGGAAGCAGGTGAAGTTCGAGGTGGCGCCTGCAGGCGATCAATACAAGGACCCTGTATGGGGTGCTCAGGCAACAGGAGGGAGTTCGAGCATCAGGCATATGTATGAACCGCTCAGGAAGGCTGGTGCGGCGGGCCGTGAGATGCTGGTGGCTGCAGCAGCAGAGATATGGAAGGTGCCTGCTGGAGAGTGCGAGGCGAAACTGGGAGCGGTCGTGCATGGTCCGAGCAAGCGTTCGCTTACCTACGGTGAGCTTGCGGTGAAGGCTGCTGCTGTTGCTCCAGCCAAAGAGCCGAAGCTGAAGAAAGAGAACCAGTTCAGATACATCGGCACCAGTATGCCGAGACTCGATATTCTGGAGAAGACCGACGGCTCTGCAAAGTTCGGCATTGATACCATGGTGCCGGACATGCTCTATGCTACGGTTTCGCGGCCGTACAACTACGGGGCAAAGGTTGAGGTTGTGCATGACGCTGCAGCCAAGAATGTGAAGGGTCTTCAGAAGATCGTCCAGATCGACCGTGGTGTTGCCTTTTGCGCCGACACGCTGGAAGCTGCATGGCAGGCGAAAAAGTCGACCCATATTGTCTGGACGCAGGGCATTGATCCTGCCATGACCAATGATACCCTCGAAAAGTCCTTTGAAACATCTCTGGCGAAAGAGGGCATTGTTGCCCGAAAAAACGGTGATGCTCAAAAGACATTTGCCGATGCCCCTCAGAAGCTTGACCTGAAATATCCCCTCCCGTACCTCAGTCATGCGACCATGGAGCCGATGAACTGCACTGCCTTTGTGCAGGCAGACCGCTGTGATATCTGGGCGCCGACGCAGAACCAGACCGGCACACTCATGACCGCAAAGAGGATCACCGGCCTTAAGCCTGAGCAGATCCATGTGCATACGACCTATCTGGGCGGTGGGTTTGGCAGACGGTTCGAACAGGATTTTGTGGAGGAGGCGGTGCAGACCTCCAAGGCTATCAACAGGCCGGTGAAGGTGATCTGGACGAGGGAAGAGGATTTCCAATATGACTATTTCAGGCCCGCCAACCTCTCACATATACAGGCTGCGCTTGACGGTAAGGGCAATCTTACTGCATGGTCGCATAAGATCGTCTGCCCCTCGATCTTTGCACGTGTATTCCCCGCGACGATGAAAAACGGCATTGACAATGCCGCAGTTGAAGGTCTGAGCAACATGGAATATGACATTCCAAATATCTCGGTCGAGTATGTAAGGATCGATACGCCTGTGCCGGTAGGGTTCTGGCGTTCTGTCGGCAGTTCCCACAATGCCTTTACCGTAGAGACTGCTATTGACGAGTTGGCGCATATTGCTAAAAAAGATCCGCTCAAATTCAGGCTGGAACTTCTGGGCAAGCACCCACGGGCGCAAAAAGTCCTTCAGGTGGCTGCAGAGAAGGCCGGCTGGGACAAGAAGCCTGCAAAGGGCATCGGAAGGGGCATTGCCTATCACCTCTCGTTCGACAGTTATGTTGCCCAGGTGGCTGACATAGAGGTGAATAAAAAAGACGGGACCATAAAGGTGAAGAAGATCGTCTGCGCAGTCGACTGCGGCAGCGTAGTAAATCCTGACACGGTGAAGGCGCAGATGATGGGAGGGATCGTTATGGGGCTTTCCTCTGCCCTGAAAGAGAAAATTGAATTTGCCCGGGGCAAGGTAGTGACCGAGAACTTCGATACGTACCCGCTTCTTACCATGAGCGAGACGCCCGAGATTGAGGTGCATATCGTGCTGAGCAATGATAAACTGGGCGGCATCGGGGAGCCTGGTGTGCCCCCTGTTGCACCTGCCGTTGCCAATGCGCTCTTTAACGCGACAGGGGTGAGGACCAGGACATTGCCGATGACGCCCGAGACGGTCCTGAAGGCGATAAAGGGTAAGGCTTGATTATCCAAAGGCAGGATATGGCGTCCTCGCTCATTCTCGGTCGGATCGACCTCCGAGGCTTTTGCCTCTTTATGATAAAGGCAGATCTCGGAATATCGGCAAAAGAAACCGCTCGGATGCCACATCCTGCCTTTCTGAAAAAACATTGGTGCGTCAACAGGTGTTTGGTATTTGCCAAAACCTAAACCCCAATCCCCAAAACCGATCACGCGAGGGATAGAGAATGGAACTATATGAAGAGCTTTTGAGATTGAAAAAAGAGGGCAGATCGTCAGCCCTTGCAACGATCGTGCAGTGTTCCGGGTCTGCTCCGCAGAAGACCGGATCAAAGATGCTGGTCCGTGATGACGGTACGATTGTCGGGACCCTGGGCGGCGGCTGTCTTGAGGCTGAGGTTGTTCAGGCTGCACTTATGGCAATCCGCGACGAGCAGGCAGCGACTCTGCCGTTTGATCTGACCGAAAAGCAGGGTGGACTGGTCTGCGGCGGCAGACTGTCCATATTCATCGAGCCTGTCATCCCTGAACCGACCTTGGTGATTCTCGGTGCCGGTCATGTAGGCAAGGCGCTTGCAACGGCTGCACGGTTCAGCGGTTTTCGCGTGGTTGTCTGTGATGACCGGCCTGAATACGCCAACCATGAAAATCTGCCGGATGCACACGACATTGTGGTCCATGATTTCCCCTCCATCTTTTCCCGCATGCTTGTCCCTGATAAAGCCTATATCGTTGTTGCAACGCGGGGTCATAATCACGACCTCGACGCAGTGATCGCAGCGCTCAGAACGCCGGTTCGGTATATCGGTCTTCTCGGGAGTAGGAGAAAAAAAGCGCTGCTCTTCAAAGCACTGGGAGATGCAGGCTTTTCCGATGCCCAGATCAGCAGGGTACATATACCGGTCGGTCTGCCGATTAATTCGGTAACGCCCGAGGAGATCGCGGTCAGCATTATGGCCCAGGTCATTCAGAAGAGGAGGGAAAATGCAGCATCAGGTTTCAGCCGTTCTTCTTGCCGCAGGTTCGTCCAGGAGAATGGGACAATTGAAGCAGCTCCTTCCGCTGGGCAGTCTCACGGCAATTGAGCACTGTATCAACGCCGTTATTTCAGCAGGAGTCACCGACATCGTCGTGGTGATCGGTCCGCACGGAGAGGAAATCTCGGCGGCAATCGGACATAAACCGGTAATGCTTGCAGCGAATCCTGATCGCGGCAGTGACATGGCTGCATCGGTTCGCGTTGGACTGAATTGTCTGAAAGACCATTTATCTTCTGTTCTGGTCTTTCCGGTTGATCATCCCCTTGTCCGGCCGGATACGATAAAGACACTGCTTGCCGGACATCAGAAAAACCCGAAGGCGATCCTTATTCCGAGCCATGCCAGACGGCGGGGTCATCCGACGCTTTTCCCACGGAAGGTCATTCAGGAGATATTTGAATGCAGCAGCCTCAGGAAGATTATCGGCCGCAACGAGTCAGTTATAGAGTATCTGGACGTTCAGGACCGGGGTGTGATGCTTGATATGGACACACCTGAAGACTATGCCCTCATCCTGCAGGAATATGCCAGTCAAAAGGAGAATCAATGAGAAAAATCATACTGCTTCTGTCTGTTTTCAGCCTCCTGATCGCTGCAAGCAATGGTGGGCCAGCCAATGACCTGAAGGATTACCGGATCTGTCAGACCTGCGGCATGGACAGGCAGAATCATATCAAGGGCCGCATGCTGCTTTCCTACGATGGTGGATCAACTGGAGGGACATGCAGTCTCCGCTGCACTGCTGTAGACATGGCTGTACACAGGGAAAAGACGATAACCGCCATGATGGTTGCCGATTATGAAACCGGGAAGCTTATCGCTGCCGGTAAGGCGTTCTGGGTCATCGGTGGGCGCAGGACGGGTATTATGACAAGGCGGGCAAAGTGGGCTTTTGAGGGGAAGGAGTCTGCTGAGACATTTGTCAGGGAGCATGGGGGAAAGTTGGCTGTATATGACGAGGCGATGAAAGCAGCTTTTGGCGATATGGCAGGCGATGTGACGTTTCCGCAGAGCAGGAAACTCTCCGCCTCCGCAAAGAAGAGTGATCTGCCTGCCCATTCTGAATGCAACTATTGCGGCATGGACAGACGAAAGTTCGATTATAGCAGGATGCTTCTTGTCCGGAATGATTCGGGCGAAACCGGAACCTGCAGTATTCACTGCGCAGCCATTGATCTCGCCCTGCATTACGATAATGCCCCACGTTTCATCGGGGTCGGAGATTACAGCACGAAGAAACTGATCAATGCACAGAAGGCATTTTGGGTGGTGGGCGGCGACAGGCAGGGGGTGATGTCGATACAGGGGAAATGGGCGTTTGAAAGCAGAAAAGAGGCCGAAAAATTTGTTAAAGGTAATGGCGGAACGATCAGTACGTTTGACTGTGCTCTGCGTGCTGCCTTTGAAGATATGTGGGAAATATTGCGATAGTCGGGTTCCGAATAAACTGCTTGACAGGGCGGCCGGATTGCAATACATTGTAAACAGAACCTGATAATTATAAGTTTAGAATTATCAAAAAAAAGGAGGTGAAAGTATATGAAGAAACTGATTCTTATGCTGACGGTTATGGTTATGGTGGCTTTTGTTGCTGTTTCTTTTGCCGCTTCGAAGTCAAAAATGGACCTGAAGGTAGGCGATGAGATCTATGCCTGTAACTGCGGTGATAGCTGTCCCTGCAAGACCATGGCCAGAAAAGCAGGTAACTGCTCCTGTGACAAGGAAATGGTGAAGGCCAAGGTGATGAGTATCGATGGCGACAAGGTGATGCTCAAGGCTGACTCGTGGGAGAAGGAGCGGGCTTTCAAGGCAACCGGTAAATACATATGCGGCTGCGGCGAGGGATGCAACTGCGATACCATCAGTCAGAACCCGGGCAAATGCGGCTGCGGCGCTAAATTGAAAAAAGTGCAATAGACCAGTGAGGACGAGGACGGGATATTTCCCGTCCTCCCCATATTTATAACCTGCCGGTTTTCTGATATTCCTGTATAAAGACCTTCAATGCCCGCATGATCAGCCAGTCAAGGGTGACGCTGTTGGTTGAGGCGATCTTTATCAACTCGTCCAATACCTCTTTTTCGATGCCCGAAGGCGCAGAATTAAATCCGGCCTCTTCGACTGCAGGGGCCTCAATGACAGAGCCTGTCCTTCTTTGATGCTCGCGGATCAGAAGCCCCTTCAGCTCTTCCATGTTGCCCGACATGATCGCCTGCCTCACATCGTCAGGCACCTCGGTCTCAGGTGATGCTTCCCCTGGACGCTCGGGCTGTGCTGCAGCCGCAGGCGGTTGTATCGTCTCAGCGCCTGCCCCGGAGAACCCTCCTGGCATCATGCCGGTCATGCCCATCATCATCATTGCAAGTCTGCGTGCATGCTCATTATCAGGGATATTCTGCTGCATAAACTCGTCGAGATTTCCTGTTGCTGCAGCCATGGCCATCTGGTCGGCCATCAGAGGGGCCTGGCCTTCTCTTTCTTCTTCGCTCATCCGTTTTTTCCCAAAGGGTGTCTTCGGCGGCTTCGGCAAAGGCTTCTCGTTTTCAGACATGATGTGTCTCCTCCATACCATTATTCTTTATTCAGGATAAATGTATCCCATCATCGTAATGATGGGTTGCCGGATGGACTTTGTTGATAAGAGTGCGATCAAAGATCTCATCAGCCTCCAGTCTTTTCTGCATATACCCGAGGTCGTTTAATACTGACACGAACCTCATGGTCGAAGCAATATACTGGTCAGTAAGCTGTGAGCAATACTTTGGCGATACGGTCAGGGTCTCAAGAACAAAAGCAAAGTCAATAAACCCGACATACCCGGAAATAATTTCTGCAGCTTTCGCCGGTTCTTTTCTCAGCAGTGAGGTTGCTTTTTCATGCGTAGCGAGAAACTGGACGCAAAGCGCAGTATTGGCCTGAAGGTAGTCTCTGTCAACAACAATGCCATAGCTTGGGTTATTGGGCCACAGCAGGGAAGGGGGATAAAGGATCTTCCCACCGGTATAGTGCTTTACTGCTACGGCAAGTGCAGGCGTACCGAAGGCGGCTGCCACCTCGTCTTTGACCACTGCCTCCATGACCATGTCCGCCCAGGCGAAATTTCTGACTGCAATATCCCCTATGAGCCCGGCCTTTCCCAGACAGGCCTTGAGTATCACATCATGTATGGAGCCCTTCCCCGGCACGCCGATGGTCATGCCCCTGAACTGCTTCAGGATATCCTCCAATTCCCTGATATCAGGATATGCGCTATAGTGGGTCTTAGCGCAGATGACGGTACCTTCAATATGTCCACCTGCAACACAGATTATCGGCACTCCATGCCCAATGCCTATGATCGCAGGCGGCAGACCGATGTACGCAAGATCGATCTCATTATTTTCAAAGGCGTTGACAATAGCCGGGCCTGTGCCGAAAAGCTTCCATTCGATATCAGCGTCTATATCAGAACAGAGGTTTTTATCTGCCATAAGGAGCATGGCTGTGTGATAGAAGGTCGAAAGATGGCCGATACGCAGAAGCATAGAAATAGGCTAAGACAAAGAAAGGGCTAAGGTCAAGGATAAGGCAGATCAGCCGGCAGAGCAGAAAGCCATATGTTAGGATAATTACATGGAAACAATTGTATTTAGACCCGGAGCGCAGAGAAATACTTTTTATCGCTGGGCAAACGCGCTCGCTCTCATTACCATTTTTTACAATATCATTGAAGGGGTTATTTCGGTCCTCTTCGGGTATGAAGACGGCACGATCGCGCTCTTCGGCTTTGGTCTCGACTCCTTTGTTGAGGTGATCTCCGGCATAGGGATCTGGCATATGGTCAGACGCATGAGGCTGAACGGCACTGAAAACCATGATGCCTTTGAAAAAACCGCTTTGAAGGTAACGGGGGCTGCCTTTTATATCCTGACGGTCGGACTGATTGTCACCGCCGCAGTTACTCTTTATCAGGGGAACAAGCCGCAGACCACATTTTGGGGTATTATTGTCTCGGGCGTCTCGATCCTCACCATGTGGCTGCTTATTCACTATAAGTTGAAAGTCGGCAGGCAGTATAATTCGCAGGCGCTGATCGCGGATGCACATTGCACGCGAGCCTGCATGTATCTTTCTGCAGTTCTCCTTGTTTCAAGTATTGGTTACGAACTCACCGGCATAGGCATGCTTGATTCCCTCGGCGCAGCCGGCATTGCCGTGCTTTCGTTTAAAGAGGGTCGGGAGGCATTTGAAAAAGCAAAGGGCAATTTCAAATGCGCTTGTCAGGGCAGCTGCCTGTAATTATGGCTGCGTTTCGGGCTGTGAGTGAAACATCGTAACTGAGAATAATAAAGAGGCCAGAGCCAAAACAACGGATGCGCTGACAAAAGAGATCCTGTATCCAAAAGATGCGGCTGCTATTCCTGCCACAAGAGGGCCGGTAGTATGGCCGATGTCCATGACAGAGCCGAGCAGGCCCATGGCTGAACCGTGTGTCTCTCTCTTTGACAGATCAGCAATGTACGCAGAGGTGGCTGACGTGACGATAGAGAGACTGAGACCGAAGAGAGTGCTGCAGATAAGCAGGGGCAGAAACGAAGAGGATAGAGAGAAGGCTGCTAGAGAGAGCGCGCCAAGCATGGCACCTGCGATGATCTGCGGTCTCCTTCCATGCCTGTCAGAGAACCTGCCCATGACCGGTTTTGTGATCGCAAGAGTCAGAATCTGAGAGGACAGGAATATCCCAGTCTCATAGGTGCTGATGCCATGCTCTTTTGTGTAAAGAGGAAGAAATGTCTCAAATGTCCCGTATGCAAAAAGGATTGCTGCCTCGATCAAAGCGGTAATACGTATGGCGCGGTGAGATATCACTGACCTGAATGCCAGCCAGGTCTCAGTCCAGTTCTGCAGAACGCTGTTTTCTTCATGAGTTGCAGGCACCCTGAGTGAAAGCAGCAGTGTTAATACACCCGCAGTTGCACATGCTATGTAGACGGCCCTGAAGCTATAGTCAGGACGAGCAGCAAAGAAAGCCAATAGAGTCCCTCCTGCGATCGGCGCCGCAAATCTGCCAAGAAGGGTTGATGTCGAAAACCAACCTAGCTTTTCGCCCCGTTCCTTATGGAACAGGTCAGCGATGAGCGCCATAGTGACAGGGATAAATATGGCTGTTGCAAAACCGTGATAGAACCTGACGAGCGCCAACTGCCATATAGTCGTAACGAACAGATAGAGAAAAGGCGCTGTACCAAATACCAGGGATGAGATGACCAGCATCCGCTTCCTGCCCCAGCGGTCAGAGAGCATGCCTGCAGGGATGCTTGCGATGATGCCGGTAAAGGCCGAGACTGCGGCCACCATGCCTACCCCAGAAGGCCCGGCTCCGAGATGCGTTGCAAAGAGCGGAAGGACCGGGCTCTTCGAGATCGTCGAGCTGAAGATTGCGAGGAATCCTGTTAGGCAAAGGATGGTGAAGGGTCTCATTTTCTGAGATAGGTTATTGTATGATGTGTCAGCAGTTTCCCATTTTGGCTGCTGCATTCGGCAACTCCGTAGATCAGGCTTCTTCCGAGCTTTAACACCTTTGCCGCGCAGTTCACATCTTCCCGTATTGCCGGGCTGAGAAAGGTGGTCTTCAATTCAGTGGTTACGGTCATCGCATCTTTTCCGATTAGGGTCATGATCGCCAGCCACATGGTAACGTCAGCAGCGGTCATGAAGATTGAGCCGGCAACAAGACCGCCTGGCCGCTCAAGGCATTCCTGAAACGGAATGATGAGCGTGCATTCTCCGCTCCCAAGCGACTGAAGCCCGAAATTGTACAGCCTGGCAAATGCGGCCTCTGAGAGGATCTGCCTTAACTCCATTTCCGTCACCGCAGGCGAGGTTCCCATTGATTCTTTTCTCATAATGTTTAGGTTTCCTGCTTTTCATGGATTAATCTGTGCATGACGCTTTTCTCCTGACCTTCTTTTTGGTTTCGAAGGTCCTTAGATACACGTGAAGCTGGTTGATCGTCCGCTTCCATACGAGAGGGTCCTTTGTTGCAGCGTAGAGTGCTGCAGCGCCGTTTAATGAAATGAGTATGTAGCTGCTTATCTCTTCGTGATCGAGGCCCCTGACTATCAGACCCTTCTTTTCAGCTTCCCTTAACCATAATGCTATAAGTCGTGCCACACTCTCAAAGCCCTTGAGGATCCTGTTTGTCATCTCCTCGGACTGGCCTGAAAGCTCTACCAGCATATTAAGGAAGAAACAGCCACCCGGAAATACCTCTTTCCCCAGATAATGTCTCATATCGTTTTCTATCAGGTGTCGAATCCTGTCCATCGGATTCATCGACTCCCTGATGTCCCTGAAGATTATCCCCCTCCAGATTCTGGCAGCTTCTTTATAGGCGGCCTCCCAAAGGGCCTCCTTGCTGCGGAAATGGCCGTAAAAGCCCCCCTTGGTGAGGCCGGTTGCCTCAAGAATGTCATTAATTGAGGTATTAAAATACCCCTTGACCGAGAACAGCAGCAATGCCTTTGAGATGATCTCATGGCGTGTATTCAGTCCTTTATTCTTCATGGTTCCTCATTGCTTGACTATAATATACCAACCGGTCTGTATATTACCTTAGTGCAAAACTGCCTGTCAAGACAATCCTAACCTGTCTTTATCGTCTTCCTCATATCTAAAGCTAACTCTAATTCTGCCCTCTTTTCTATCAGACCCTGTATCTCCCGATGATACCTGAGATATCGCTGCAGGGTGATCTCGTTTTTTCCATACTTCTGAATAGTCCTGAGGATCTCCTCAAACCGGTCTTCGGCCTCTTTTTCATTGCTGATCGCGACGATACCGTCTGTGATGATATCCACAAGCCTGTCTGCATAGATCACGATCCTCTCTTCGAGCTTCCGGAGGGTGTAGTCTTTGACCGGAAGGTTCAGTTCCCGCGCTTCGCCTTCGGTCAGGCCGCCTCGGATATGCTTTTCCATGATGTCGGTCAGGGCCTTCGGAAGGCCGAGGTTTTTCCCTATTTCTGCGCCGATCTTTCCGTGGTCCATGTCATGGGTCTTTGCCTTGCCAAGGTCATGGAAGAGAGCACCTCTTGCAACAAGTTCCATGCTCATCTCTGTGCCGGTCCGCTGCGCTATCTCAACCGCCTTGGCGGAAACTTTTTGGGAATGGACTATGTCCGCTTCGGATACACCTGCTTTTCTTAATATCTCAATGTCAGCATCAATGCGTCGGTATGTCATGTTGTAGCCTCCTGTTTATCATTAACCTTTACGGTCAAAACAAATATTGGCGTTGCCGCAATCAGGATTGCTGCCATTACCCAAAACGAAAAGAGATAGCCGTGGCTTGCCAGGAGAATTCCTGCGAGGATAGGGCCTGTGGCATGGCCGATATCAAAGATTGTTCCAAAGGTGCCCATGGCAGTGCCGAAATGTTTTTCCTTGCAAAGATCAGCCACAAACGCAGCGCCTGAAGATTGGACAAGCGCCTCTCCAAGACCAAAAAAAGCAGCAGTTATCATCAGAAGATAAAAGTCTCTGAACACCGGAATTAGCCCAAACGAGATCGCGCATATGATGAGGCCGACGGTTATGAGTGCCTTCCTTCCATATCGGTCAGAGGTTTTCCCCATGATCGGTTTTGAGAGAATCGTCGTTACAACCTGAACGCCCCAGAGTATGCCTGCCTGAAACTCGTTCAGTCCGGCAATTTTGACTGCATAGATCGGCAGAAATGCCTCAAGAGCGCCTACTGTCATATTCTGCAGACCTTCCATCGCTGAGGTGATTGCAATCCGCTTGTCGCTGACAACCTCCATAATACCTGAGAGAAACTTCTTCAGTGCTTCCTGAAGCCCGTGCCCGTGTTCTGGTGCAGCATCTCCGCGTAAAACCCTGAGCGCCAAAATAAGTGAAAACAGGCCTGCAATACCGCTTGCAAGATAGGCATACCGGAAATCGACAAGGGATGGATTAGCAGCTCCGGGGGCCCTGTGAAGGATAAAGCCGCCCAGCGGCGCGCCAAGAAGATTGCCGATAATAGTTACTGATGAGAACCATGAAAGCATCTCCCCTTTGTTTTTGCCTGCTATGTCTGCTACGACCGCCATGGCAACAGGTCCATAGATAGCGGTTGCAAGACCGTGTATGAATCTGATGATGATCAGCAGGTTATAGTCTCTTACCCAGAGGTAGGCGAAGGGCATAAAGGCAAAAAAGAACAGGCCGATCAGCATCGTGCGCTTCCTGCCGATTACATCCGAAAGCGCTCCTGCCGGCAGCTTGAAGAAAATGCCGGTAATAGTCGATATGCCGACTGCAAAACCTATGGCCTCCGGGCCTGCGCCTAAATAGAGCGCGAAGAGGGGGAGCACAGGGCTCCTCGCAAGGGCGTAGGAAAGCCTGGCAAAGAAGCCCACTGAGCAGAGTGCAGCAAATGGTGAGAGTATATTTGTCATTGAATTAATACCTTTCTCAATTTTTCCCTCACCCATGCCCTCTCCCTCCAGGGGAGAGGGTGTATGGCAGGACATCCAGACAGATCGTTAAGCAGCCAATAAATTCCTTCCCTGGCTTAAGCCCCTACTGTTGGTGAGGGGAGGGTGAAATGCTCAGTGTTTCGCCGGTGTCTGCCGGTCATAATAGATGCTCTTGCCGGTTATGCTGACCGGGATGCCCATCACCACTTCACCTTTGATCAGACCGATGGCGCGCGCTGCTGCTCCGACCCGCTGCTGAACCCGGTTGTCCACATTCAATATGCTTGCAGTCTTAGCTGCCGAGGAGAGGGCAACGCCGATGTCTATCATCCTCATCACACAGTGCGGGCCTGTGTAGCCCATCTCCTTGTCCTGAATATTCCTGTTCTTTGCAAACTCAGCGCAGGTTGGGTACCCGCAGGCGCCGCAGTCGTATCCTGCTGTTACCGGTTTTGCCAGACCGATAAGGAGAAGCGCCTCGGAATTTTCGATGTTCGAGGCGTCTCTCAGCCAGAAGGCCTCGTTCGTGCTCTTCGGAGCGTATGCTTTCATGGACTCTGCGATAGCCTTCAGATCCTCATCCTTTGTGATCACAACGATCTCAAGAAAATCCTTGCCCCCAGCCTTGGGCGCAGTCCGCGCCGACGCTGCCATCAGTTTTACTGCCATCTCTGTCACTTCTTTCATGATAATCCTCCTTTTGTTTTGGCTTTACACGAACATTTTCCATACATACCCTGCGATTGCAGACCCGATGATCACCGGGATCATTCCCCATTTAAAGCGGAGCATTCCGATAAAAGCGACCACTGAAGCTGTCAGTGCGTACCAGTCGAATCCCATACCCTCGGGCAGCAGGACATGGTATGTGAACATCACCGAGAGGTTCAGGACAACCCCAACAATCGCAGCAGTAATCGCCGAAAGCGCAGATCCCAATGTGATATTATTGCGCAGTCTTTCGATGTAGGGAGCTCCAAGAAATATCCAGAGGAAACACGGAGTGAAAGTGACCCATGTCGTAAGCAGTCCGCCGATGGCCCCTGCTGTTGCAGGATTTAGCCCTTTTGCATGGGTATACGCTGCGAGATACCCGATAAACTGACCTACCATGATGAGAGGGCCCGGTGTTGTTTCTGCCAGGCCGAGGCCGTCAATCATCTGCTCAGGCTGCAGCCATCCGTAGTGATTTACCGCCTGCTGGCTGATGTACGAGAGCACTGCGTATGCACCGCCGAATGTAACCACCGTAGCTTTGCTGTATAGGATTCCGATGTCGATAAATATATCATTCCAACCTCTCCATAGCCCCAGGAGAATAACAGGAGAGAACCAGAAGACCAGGCTTATGGCAATAACTTTCAGTGAGCGCTGCCACGTCGGGTTGATGCGGCCCTGTGCCAATACCTCGTCACTCAGTGCAACATCGGCATTCCCAGTTCCGCCTGCCTTAATCCTGAAAAACGTATCAGGGATGAATCTGCTGCCGATATATCCGATGAGACCGGCGGATAGCACGATAGCCGGGAAGGGGATATTGAGGAAATATATCCCAATGAATGACAGGGCTGCAAGGGTGACCAAGGTTGCGTTTTTTAGAGACTTTTTGCCGATCCTGATCACAGCTTCGGCAACAATCGCCACCACAGCAGGTTTTAGCCCATAGAAAAACGCATTTACCGCAGGCACTGTGCCCAGCGATACATAAAGCCATGAAAGCCCCCAGAGTATGAACACCGAAGGAAGCACAAAAAATACTCCTGCAACGATTCCGCCCCATGTCCTGTGCAGGAGCCATCCGATATAGATTGCCAACTGCTGGGCCTCAGGCCCCGGAAGGAGCATGCAGAAATTGAGTGCCTGGAGGAAATGGTCCTCGCCGATCCATCTCCTTTTCTCGACCAGGTCCTTATGCATCATCGCTATCTGACCGGTCGGCCCGCCAAAGCTGATAAATCCGAGCTTAAACCAGTAGCGGAAGGCCTCTTTAAATGATGGTTTCTGAACCAAATTATTTCTCCTTTGTATCAGCCTTTGGAAGCATACAGCATCTCAAATACGGTCATACCCTTTTCCAGAGCATCCTGGTCGTTGTCTGCGGTGCGGCGTATACCTTCCAGGATATTTTCGATGCCTTTGGCCTCGATCGCATTGAACTTGTCATCCTTCATGTCAAGATCGTGGATAATCTCAGCCATCTTTTTGAGGGTCTTATCCCTGAGACCAAAGGATTTCATAAGCACCTCAAAGGTGCACATGTCTTCGCTATGAGTGAATTCCCCTCCGCGGATATCAAAGGATATGGAGCGCTTGTCTATCGTCTCCATACCCTTTTCATCGATAAAATCAAAAGCTGCATCCCTGTCAATAAACCTCTTAATGAGCCAAGCTGATGCCATCCTGTCAATGAACGGCTTTTTCCTCGTGATCCAGATCTTGCCGTGATATTCAGCGGGCGTTCGTAATGTCACGGCTGCAGGTCTTGCCCGCTGTGTAGCAAAGCCTGAAACACTCTTGAGCTCAGCATGGATACGCTTTATCTTTTCGCCTAATGCTGCGCCCTCCCTGGACGAGAAGAAATCAATTTTTTGCATGTCATCAAACTCTTTTTGGAGTTTCTCAAACTGATCTGATAGTGCTTTCACATTCTGCGGTTTTGCGCCTTTGCGTATACTGCTCAGCTTTTGGCCAAGATCATCAAAGGACTTTTGCAGGACCTTATACTCGCCTGCCTGCTGCTGATCGAAAATAGCGACAATCTCTGTATCCTTCATGGTATCGATCTTCTCGATGCTGACGACTGCAGCCTCACCCTTCATTCCCGCTATCTCGGTGACGAGCCATTGAAGGAGCTCATAGCGTTCCTCATTGAAAGGAAGGATGTACACAGCCCCCTTCAGTTGGGCAGCCCCAATCCGGGCGAGCTTTCTCCAGATCCTCATCCTGCTGCTCACCGGCCTTGAAGGGACGCTGTAGAAGAAGAGGAGCCAGAGGGGATCTTTTCTCTCAATACTGTTTTTTGTCACTGTTAATGCCTTCCCCTTTTTGGTATTAGTGATACATGATACAAAAGTAACACATGTTACAAATCATGTCAAGAAAAAAAGGGGCCCTGAATATCAGGGCCCAAGTGAAATGGAGGGTTCCGAGGTATTTTCGGTGCTCTTATCGTATGCGTTCAGTTTGAAATTCTGATGAATATTTGATGAGCTTATGTTCATAATTCGTAACTGATCAACTGTTTGTTGCCGTCTCTGCGTAACGCACCTGCATACAATTCAGCCGGGCAATCAGGCGGTGTAACGTCAGGAAGCAGCCGCAATAGAGAGTATTATCTGACGAGGTGTTCTTTTTCCCAGAGGACTGCGCGCTCATACTCGGCAAACTGCTTTTCTCTTTGGCGAAATTCTCTGAAATGGACCAAGCGCCTTCCGTGCGCGACCACCGTCCCAAGAGCCGCATGGAGCATTTCATGGTAGATGACAAACTCAAGAAAGAACCTTGGCACCGTCGGCCTGTCAAGCAGAGGGTTGATTTTGATAATACGGGAATCCCGGCAATAACTTCCAAGGGTTACCCGCCGCGATCTCCTGCCGGATACCCTCCTGCCCCAGGTTATGGAGGCAGTAATCTCTCCCTGAAAATAGATGTCATTGACGTTATGAAACAATGTGGCAAGAGAGTGGCTGGCTCCCTCTGTTCTGAGCAAAGCAGTCTGCGCTGATGCCGATCTCAATAGGCTGCTGTGCCGGGCAATGAAAGCCTGAATAGCAGGACGGGCTGTCTTCCTGTTTTTGATAAAGTTGGCAACGGCCTGCATAACAAAATCATCTGCCTCAAGAAATATCCGGTGGATCCGAAGGCTCTCCCTGCCCCGCCCTCTTCTTAGGGAGATCATGCTTGTCCTGTTATCGGTCAGTGTAATCCCGATATCCCTGCCGAGCAGTTTCTTCAGGGAAGACCGCAGCGCATATTCATCACGGACAAAGGGGAGACTGAGCTGGGCCGAGCTGAGCCTGGCCGGAGAATCAGAATTATTCATCCGCAATTCTCTTTGAGGCAGGCCCCATGCTGATCTTTTCCCAGCGGTACCAGAAGGTCTTATAGCTCATCCCAAGAAGCTTTGCAGCCTTGGCAACAACGCCGTTTGACTTTGCCATGGCCTTTCGCAACAGGTTCTTCTCAAGTTCCTCGAAGTTTAAGCCCTCCTCACTGAGTTCAAAATCCCAGACGCCGGACGGTTGAGCGGTCCTGAGTTCACTTTTTATATCCTTCAGGGTGATCGCGTCATGATCGCTCAGGATGACTGCGCGCTCAATGACCGATTCCAATTGCCGGATATTGCCTGGCCAGGAATATTCGGTAAGAGCCCTCAGTGATGACTGGTCAACGCCCTTTATCCTCTTGCCGAATTCGTGGTTATATTTAGTCCTGAAAAATGCGACCAGCTCCGGAATGTCTTCCTTACGCTCCCTCAGAGGAGGCAGCTGGATCGTTACAACCTTGAGGCGGTAATACAGGTCCTCCCTGAAACCGCCTTTTGAGAGCTCCTTCACCAGGTCCTTGTTCGTAGCAGTGATGATCCTGACATCGATCCTGATCGGTTCCTTTCCGCCGAGCCGCCTGATCTCTCTGTCCTGGAGTACGCGAAGAAGTTTAGACTGCATCATGAGCGGCATATCGCCGATTTCGTCAAGGAAAAGCGTACCGTTGTTGGCAGCCTCGAAAAGACCGATCTTGCGGGCCGAGGCCCCGGTGAATGCCCCCGGCTCGTATCCAAACAGCTCGCTTTCAAACAGATTCTCAGGGATGGCTGCGCAGTTCAGTGCAATAAACGGCTTGGCGCGTCGCGGGCTGTTATAATGGATGGCCCGTGCTATGAGCTCTTTCCCTGTGCCGCTCTCCCCGATGATCAGAACGGTAGCAGGACTGCCGGAAACCTTCGTCATGATCTCCATGGCTTCCTGCATTTTTGACGATCTGCCGACAATGCCTTCCATTTTGAACCTGTCGTAGAGTTCTTTTTTGAGCTGCAGGTTTTCCTTCAGCAGTTCAGCATGCTCTGTTGCACGCCTGACCGTAATGAGCAGGTTTTCTTTTTCGAGCGGTTTCTGCAGATAGTCAAAGGCGCCCTTTTTCATTGCCTCGACTGCCGAGCCGACCGTGCCGTGGGCAGTCATAACAATAAATGTCAGAGAAGAGTTCTCGGCCCGTGCGGTTACGAGAAGCTCTATGCCTCCCATGCCCTCCATCTTGAGGTCAGTCAGGATTACGTCAGGAGGGAATTTTGTAATGGTCTTGAGCGCTTCCTCTCCTGAGGCTGCGGTATGGGTCTCGTATCCCTCGTCATCAAGGATTGTCTTCAGGATGTCCCGCTGCAGGGGTTCGTCGTCAACAACGAGGATTACCGCCATATTACGCCTCCCTTTCCAGCGGCAGAGTTATGGTAAATGTGGTGCCTCTGCCTTCTGCGCTTTTTATCTCTACGCTCCCTTTATGTTCTTCAATGACCCTTTTTGTCAGGGCAAGTCCGAGCCCGAGCCCTGTGGTCTTTGTGGTAAAAAAAGGGTCAAAGACTTTTGCGATGCGGTCCCCGGGGATCCCGATGCCCGTATCTTCAATAACGCAAAGAAAACTGCTGCCACGCTGCGATGTCGTGACGGTAAGTAATCCTCCCGCAGGCATCGCCTGAAAGGAGTTGAGGATGATATTGTACAGGCAGGTCTTGATGAACTCCGGATCGATGGAGAGTTCCGGAAGCGACTCGCAGGACTTTCGGATTTCGATATCTTCCATCTGTGCCTTGGCCGTTACCAGATCGATCACTTCATCGATCAGTTTGTCCATATCGGTCATCACGCGGTTTAGTTCAAGGGGCCTCCCGAATTCGAGGAAACTCTCGGCGAACCTGCTTACCCGCTGAATCTCCTTCTTGATGTTCACGATCATGGATTCGAATTTCTGCTGCGTGGCGTTGTCAGCCGGCCTGTATTTTTCCCTGATCAGGTCGATCGAAAGACTGATGAAGTTGAGTGGGTTCTTGATCTCGTGGGCGATGCTGGTGGCGAACTGGCCGATACCCGCAAGATGCTCCGCTTTTCGCAGTTTCTCTTCAAGGTCGCGCTGCTCCCGGAGGCGTTCGACCATAAAGTTGAAACTCTGTGCCAGTTTTCCGATCTCGTCTTTCCTGTCTGCGTTCAGCTCGTGATTCAGATTGCCCGATGCAACGCTCTGTGCTACTCGCACGACCTCTTCGATCGGCTTGGTGTAGCTCCTTGCAAGATAGACGGTCAGGAGCATACCGATGCCGAAGACAAATATGACCGCAAAGAGCCTGGCAAAAAGACGCTTTCGCATGAAGGTAGAGAAGTCGTCGGTATTGATCGTCAGATGGATATAGCCAAAATGCTTTTCGCCTGCAACAACGGGGATGATTACATTGTAAGCGTGACCTTCGCCGGGCACGGTTTCTCCTAACTCTGCCTTGAAGATCAGTTCCTTCCGCTTTGTAGCAGGATCTTTGCCGATCTTCCTGGGATCGGTACTGGAGATGATCTTATCCGAGCTCGTGCTGATGATGGATATCTCCTTGACTCCCTTTGTGTTCAGTTTTTTCAGGTAGTCCTGAAGCCGCTTTTCGTCAGTCGCCCCGGTGCTGGTCACTTCCTCAACACCGACCTGAATGGCCTTGGAGAGTTCCACGGTCTGGCTCTCGAACTCACGGTACATCGCCTTTTCTGTCTGAAAATAAAGGAAAAAATAGACGGTCAGAAGGCTTGTGCTCAGCAGCAGCATCATGGCGACCAGTTTCTGGTTAAGGGAAAGCCTGAGGAAATAGTCCCGGAGGCTGTTTCTGATGATAAAGCGCATGGTGTTATTGTTAAGGAATTGTCTCTGCTCTGTCAATCAGGGGAGGTTGCGGGTAAAAACATCTCCCCGGGATCGGTGCCCCGGGGAGATGTTCAGTAAACAGACATCAGGATTAATAGCCTCCTGTTGCCTTCTTTGCAGGAGCAGCAGGCTTCTTCTCTTCAGCCTTCGGAGCAGCAGCCGGTGCAGGAGCAGCAGCCTTCTTTTCCTCAGCCTTTGCAGGAGCAGCGGCCTTCTTCTCTTCAGCCTTCGGAGCATCTTTCTTCTCCGCAGCCTTCTTTGCCTTCTTTGCATCCTTCTTGTCAGCTGCCTTGTCGTCAGCCTTCTTTTCCTCAGCCTTTGCAGGAGCAGCGGCCTTCTTCTCCTCAGCCTTTGTGGCATCTGCAGCAAATGCTGCGGTGACTGCGAATGCGAACATGAGAGCAATGATCAGCGCTAATACTTTCTTCATACTTGTGTCACCTCCTTTCATCGGGAATTATGTCTGAGTTTTTCAGCAACCTGATTACAATCAATTCAGGAGCATACAACTTTTGTGCCATAAAAAATACAATAAAAACTGCACGCTGCGCAAGTAACTATTTCCGATTTGGGGAAAAACCGTGCTTTTTCAGGAAGATATCTCTGCCGGCAGCAGGCCCAGCTCCGTCGCATATTGTCTGAAGAGAGCAAAACCTTTTTTGTGGGCAGCGCTGAAGGTATAGGAAATGCCTCTCCAGTAGTCGGCCAGCTGTTTTTCCGGAAGGATGCTTCGGAAGGGCGATACTGCGGCAATGCCGTCCAGATCACCAAGCGCACGCTGCTGCGCTCCTTCCAGATCGGACACAAACCTTCTGACGAGCGACTCTTTTTCCCTGCGGCTCTCTTTTCTTAAAAGCCAGAGCGCATACGTGAAGGGAAGTCCGGTATGCTCTGTCCAGAGTTGTCCCAGGTCATAGATATGCAGGTCCGGCCAGTTTGCTGCCTCGGTGAGTGCGTCATCACCGATCAGGAGATACGCGGCATGAGACCTGATCGCTTTCCCGAGCGGTTCCGCTGTCTGCAGATATCTGCAGGAGAGGCCATAAAATTTTCTGAGGGTGATCTGGAGCAATGCAATGGATGTCTCCGACTGTGAGGTCAGGAGGATTGTTTCACCTTCAAGATCCCCGATCGGTTTTTTGCTGAAGAGCAGCACGCTTCCGACCGGCCCGTTTGAATCGATCGAATGGTTTTCGATGATATCGTACAAGGCAGGGTTCTTCAGGTATTCGATGGAAGAGGACGGGCTGATGTCGATACTTCCTTCCCTGAGCATCCGGTTGAGGGCTGAAGGCACGCCCTCGACGAATTCATACGACGAGCAGTCCGCATCTCTTTCAAGCATATAAAAGATGGGCCAGACATTGGCGTAGGAGATCTTGCCGATTTTAAGTTTCATCATCCCTTTACCACTCCCATGGGCCGCAGACGTGCGACCTTTGTTGATATCCCTGCCTTATGCACCACATCGACAACATTCGAGATATCCTTGTATGCCTCTGACATCTCTTCAGCGAGCGTCTCCCTTCCTGCTGACCGCACGATGATGCCTCTGTCTTCCATTTCCCGCCAGATCGCCCGGCCCTTTGCGCGGCGTATTGCCTGGTGGCGGGACATTATCCTGCCTGCGCCGTGGCAGGTCGAGCCGAAGGTCTCCTGCATCGCCTTTTCGGTGCCTAACAGGACATAGGATGCCCTTCCCATATCGCCGGGGATCAGCACTGGCTGACCGAGATGCCTGTATGCCTCAGGCAGTTCAGGATGACCCGGTGGAAACGCCCTCGTAGCTCCTTTCCGGTGCACCATCAGTTTTTTCTTTTTGCCATTGACGATATGCTCTTCGACCTTTGCGATGTTATGGGCGACATCATACATGAGCTGCATGCCGAGTTCCCTGGGGGAGGACCGCATCTCTTTCATGAACGCTTCCCGCGTCCAGTGCATGATGCACTGTCTGTTTGCCCAGGCATAGTTTGCGGCAGCCCGCATGGCCCCGAGATAGTCCCGAGCTTCGGGGCTCGAAACAGGTGCACAGGCGAGCTCCCTGTCATAGAGCATAATCCGATATTTCTTTGCCGCACGCTCCATAACTTCAAGAAAGTCAGTGCAGACCTGGTGGCCGAACCCGCGGGATCCGGTATGGATCATGACCGTAACCTGTCCCTCAAAAAGACCGAGCCCATCGGCTGCCTGCTGATCATAGATCTTATCAACATATTGTATTTCGAGAAAATGGTTTCCTGATCCGAGCGTTCCCTGCTGCGCCTGTCCGCGCTCGTATGCCTTGCCGCTGATCAGGGAAGGGTCAGCGTTATCAATGCAGCCGTGAGATTCGATGCGCTCAAGATCAGATGCTTCACCGTATCCGTTTTCCACGGCCCATTGCGCGCCTTTGATCAGCACCTGTTTTTCGTCATTCAGGCTGAGGCGTATCTTGCCCTTTGAACCGACGCCTGAAGGGATCTCCCTGTACAGGACCTCGACGAGGTCCCTGATCCTCGGGAGCACGTCCTGTTTCATCAGGTTGCTCCTGAGGAGTCGGACGCCTCAGTTTATGTCGTAGCCGACGCCTCCGGGAGAGATGATGCCATCCTGCAGGTCAAAGGCTGCTACGCCGCCGATCGGGAACCCATACCCGTTATGGATGTCAGGCATCGCAAGGGAAGCGCCTACAATGCCGGGAAGCGTGGCAACATTGGCCACCTGCTCGATTGCTGATGTCTCCAGATCCTTTTCAAGTGTGCGGTCAACATAGACGATGCCCTTTACCTGCATGCCGTCCTTGTATGAGACCGGGACCTCAAGCCTTGTATCGTCAAGCCTTTTCAGTTTTTCAAGTGACATAAATGCTCCTTTTTATGAAAGCTATATTGTTAAGTATATCGTAAAAGAGGGATAATCAATACAGGGAGCCGAAGAGTCAGGATGGTCCGGTGCCCATAATTTGACAAAAAAATCTTTTCATGAAAACATGAAATCAGCGCAGAGGGAAGAGCTAGGATACCCATGACAGCAAAGCAATTTTTTGACACGAAGCAGTCCCTTTCACGGCAGGCTCTGCTGAGGATGGCACTGCGCATCGCCCTGGTCATTGTCATTGCTACCGGGGTGAGTTATTGGCATGTCTACAGCACCTTGCGGTCCTCAGTCTTCATGAATCTGACAAACTACGTTGATCTGCGCAGCAAGGCAGAGAGCGAGCAATTCCTGCTTGCGGAACGGCAGTCTGTGATGGTGCGCGATGAATTTCTGCACCGTCTGCAGGAAATGGGCGATCGTGATCCAAAGGCTGAGTTTGACCGAATCTTCGTACGCGAGTCTGACGGCCTTATACGTGTTCGTCCGGAGATCAATGACCACCGTCGTCATGCGACCGTATATCTGCGCCATGATGTCCCGATAACACCGGATCTGCGGAGGCGTGTATATCTCGGCTGGCAGCTTCTCGATCAGTGGGGACCGATGCTGGTGAACCGTTTTTTCAGCGGCTTCATGAATATGCCGGAACAGCTTTCGATCAACTTCTGCCCGTCCGCAGACTGGGGGAGATCGGCCACGCGCGAGACAGACATTACCACTTACGAAACGTACTGGCGGGCAACAATTGGAAGGAACCCTGAACGACTGCCCTTCTGGACATCAGTATACTATGACCCCGGGGCTAAAGCCTGGATGCTCTCCCGTGTGACTCCTGGTGACGATAAGGGGCGGTGGGTAGTAACAGGCGGACAGGACGTGGAGGTAGCTGACCTCATCAGACGGACTGTCTCCAACCATGTCGAGCAGGGCACCTGGAACTTTATTGTTGATGCCCAATCAAACCTGATCGCTCACCCAAACCTGACAGACCAGATAGAAAAGTCAGGCGGCAACCTGCATGTAAGCACGCTTGGGGATGCTGAATTGGCGGCAATGGTAAGGGCTGTGCTTGACTCGGCTAAGAATATTGCCTCTACGATCGAGCCGTCCGGCCTGGATGTTTTTCTGGGAGTCTCCCGCATCAAAGGGCCCGAATGGTTCTTTGTCACCGTCTATCCACGGAAGCTGTTGACCGCTCTGGCCTTCTCGACAGCACGCATCATTTTTGCGATCGGCTTTGCCTCGCTTCTTCTTGAACTTATCATTATGGCGGTCATCCTGCGCCGCAGGGTTGCGGAGCCGATAGCCCAAACTGTTATCGCGACCGAAAGGATCAGCCGCGGTGATTACACAGTCCGCCTCGATGGCCGGCGCAATGATGAACTGGGCCTTCTTGCCGCATCAGTCAACCGGATGGCAGAGACGATTGGTGAGCGTGATGCCGAGCTGATGCGGCAATACAGAGAGCTCCAGGACGCGAAGAATATTCAGCAGGAGCAGCAGAGGCTCGAAAGCATTGGCACCCTTGCGGGCGGCATTGCCCATGATTTCAACAATATCCTTGGCGCTATTATTGGCTACACGCAGTTCGCCCTCATGAGGGGAAAAGATGATGAGCGCTGGAAGACCGACCTGCAGAATGTGCTTGCCGCATCTGACAGGGCATCGGCGCTGGTACGCCAGATCCTGACGTTCAGCCGTAAGCAGCTGCAAGAGAAGGTCCCTCTGCAGCTTTCCCTGATAGTCAAAGAGACCGTGAAACTGCTGCGTGCATCCATCCCATCCACTATTGAGATCCAGGAGGAGATCACTTCGGCGGCCACAATTCTGGCCGATATGACCCAAATTCATCAGGTGATCATGAACCTCTGTACCAATGCCTATCAGTCGATGGAGCAGGGGCAGGTTGGGGTGCTCAGCATAACTCTTAAAGATATCGATAGCGGGCAGGCCGGGATGGGCGATGATTATCATCTGCCGCAGGGAAGGTATGCAATGCTTACGGTTAGCGATACCGGCTGCGGTATGGACAGGGAGACGATGTCAAAGATCTTTGATCCTTACTTTACCACTAAGGAGCAGGGCAGGGGCACCGGCCTGGGTCTGGCGGTGACCCGTGGCATTGTCGAAAGCCATAATGGTCTGATCACGGTGAAGAGTGAACCCGGGCAGGGCACGACCTTCACGGTTTATCTGCCGATAATTCAGGAACAGGCAGCAACAGAGACGAAAGAAACGGTTAAGCCCGTTCCTGTCCTGATAGGTTATGGGCGGGTTATGGTTGTGGATGATGAGAGATCTCTGCGTGAGCTGACCTGCCGGTTCCTGACAGATGCCGGTTATGATGCAACAGCCTTTGCCAATGGTTTCGAGGCCTGGCAGGCGTTGTCTCAGAGCCCTGGCGACTGGGATCTCCTGCTAACCGATCAGACCATGCCTGAAATGACCGGTGATCAACTGGCGATCAGGGCGCTCGAGATCAGACCGGACCTGCCGGTTATTCTCTGTTCCGGTTTCAGCTCAAATTTGGAGGTCGATCAGTTAAAAAAGGCCGGAGTGGCCGCCTTTCTGGAGAAACCTATTGACAGGGACATGCTGCTTACGCAGGTCGCTATGGCGCTGAAGGCAAAAGAAACAGGCTGATCTTGTCCGCTTTTCTGCACTGCATTGCAGTGAGGTTTCTGTCATTGTCCGGCAGAGTCTGAGCAGTTAAATATCGAAAATGACCTCTGCCTCCCAGCGGTCTGTCCTCTTCTCTACCTTCAATTTATGATAGGTTGCTGCTTTGATCAATAATTTCCCTTCATGCCGGTCAGGGTCAAAGTCTCCTCCCGATAGTGTCGCTGCGACGCTGTTATGATCCAATGCCGTGATGGCAATGCTCTTTCCGACAAAACCATACGTGTCGAAATGGAATATCAGCTCGTTCAGAAACGAGACAAGGAGCCCTTCCAATGAGCTGCCTTGCGCCGAAACCTCGAGCGTTTTCGTGTTCTGAAATTCATTGATATTGGTAATAAGGCTGTACATGCCGATACCTGCGTTTGCAAAGAGCTCCGGCAGATCGTTTCCGAATACTCGTATGCCTGCATCGCCGGATATGTCCAGGATTTCGAACTGTTTCATTGATCTATAATATTCTCCGGGGAGTAAAATATGTCGTTATACCCTGAACTTTATGCTATAAAATATAATAACTACAATTATAAGGTATTTGCCGTAGTCTTTAAGATAATGAGATGTTCATACTGTGTTAAGGGGTGCCATGAAAGACGACGGAAAGACAAAAGAAGAGCTTATCCGGGAATTGACAGGACTACGCCGGGAGTTGGACGCGCTGCGGCAGAGCGAGGAGCGATTCTCCTCAATTTTTTCGAACATAGGCGTCGGTGTGGCGCTCATAAGTCCGCAGATGGAGATCATCTCCCTTAACCCTGTCATGAAACAGTGGTTCCCTCATATCGATGTCAGCAATCAGCCGATCTGCTACAAGAACTTTAATTCCCCGCCGGCCGAGGTTATCTGTTCATACTGCCCCACAACCCAGACCCTTCAGGACGGGGAAGTTCATCGGGCTACAACAGAGACCCCAATGCCGGGTGGATATCGCTCTTTTCTGGTGATGTCCTCGGCTGTTCGTGATGCTGAGGGGAAGATTATCGCAGCTATTGAAGTGGTCGAAGACATTACCGAGCGCAAACGTGCCAAGGATGCCTTGCGGTCAAGCGAAACGCTTCTGCAGGCTGTTATCGGCAGCTCTGCTGATATGATATTCGTCAAAGACCTCCAGGGGCGGTATCTGCTGATGAACAAGGCATGGTCAGATGTAACCGGCAGGGATTTTAAAGAGATGCGGGGTAAAGATGACTACGCGCTTTTCGTGCCTGAGGAAGCGGCAAGGGTCATGGCGGATGACAGGAGAATTATCAGTTCGGCCTCGTCTGTTATGTATGAGCATGTGTTGACGTTTGCAGGACAGAAGCGGATGATGCAGGTCAGAAAAGGGCCTGTGTTTGATGACCAGCACAATGTTGTAGGTGTTTACGGGATCTCGCGCGATATTACGGAGCGCAAAAAAATGGAGGATGCACTTCGTGACAGTGAGGCAAAATATCGGGAACTGGTCGAAAATGCAAACGTCATTATATTGAGGATGGCGCTTGATGGAACAGTGACGTATTTCAATGAGTTTGCCGAGCATTTTTTTGGATATTCAGCTGATGAAATCCTCGGCAAGCCTGTGGTCGGCACTATCGTCCCACGGCGGGAATCAGTCACCAATCGTGATCTCTCTGAAATGATTAATGCGGTATTGTCAGATCCGAAGCGCTATCAAGAGAATGAAAATGAGAACATCACGCGTGATGGCAGAAGGGTCTTTGTTCACTGGACCAACCGTATTGTATTTGGTTCAGGTGGAGAACCTATAGCAGTTCTCTCGATTGGCCGGGATATTACAGAACGAAGGCATGCTGCTGAGGAGCGTCTCAAACTCCAGAAACTGGAATCTCTCGGAGTTCTTGCCGGCGGCATAGCCCATGACTTTAACAACCTGCTGCAGGGAGTATTTGGATACATGTCTATGGCCCGGCTGAACATCGATCGTAAAGAAAAAGCACTGGCCATGCTTGATCAGGCCGGAAAGGCCCTGGAGATGACAACTAATCTGACCGGTCAGCTTTTGACTTTTTCTAAGGGCGGCAGGCCGGTAAAAAAGAGAATCATATTGGCTGAGGTTATCGAGAACGCTGCGAAGTTCGCCTTGAGCGGTTCACGGGTTGATTACCGGCTGACGGTGGAGAAGGGCTTGTGGGCAGCCGAGGCAGATGAAGGCCAGTTCGGGCAGGTGATCCAGAACATGGTGTTGAATGCGGCAGAAGCAATGCCTGAGGGCGGGACGATAGAGATCGCAGCAGACAACATAGAACTTGCCAAAGGGAGTAAGCAGGCAATATCGGACGGTGGACGGTTTGTCAGGATACAGATCAGAGACACCGGCATTGGGATATCTGAGCTGCATCTATCGAAGATATTTGATCCTTATTTTACGACAAAACAGAAGGGCAGCGGGCTTGGGCTTGCCTCCTCGTATTCCATAGTAAAGAACCACGGTGGAGTGATAGAAGTAGACTCTGAACAGGGCAAGGGCAGTTGTTTTTCTCTTTATCTGCCTTCCTGTGAGACTGAGGAGGAAGCAGAAGCTCAAGCATCGCCCGGCACCGGACGATCACGGCGAATTCTTCTGATGGACGATGAAGAGATTGTGCGGGATGTGGCAAAGGAGATGTTCGAAGAACTCGGCCATGAAGTGGAAAGTGCTGCTGACGGAGCGGCCGCCCTGGAGAAGTTCTGGCAGGCAAAGGAGGACGGCAGGCCTTTTGATATTGTTATCTTTGATCTGACGATCAAGGGTGGCATGGGCGGCGAGGAGGCTATCAGGATTCTGCGCGAGTCAGATCCAGCGGTGAAGGCAATCGTCTCAAGCGGCTACGCTGATACCCCGGTGATGTCAGAATTCCGGTCATATGGGTTTGCGGCAGTTCTGAACAAGCCTTACAGAATCGAAGCGCTCGAAGACTGCCTGAATACTCTGCTTGTAGATTTAGAATAGGCCTGCGGAGCTCATCGTGTATCCCGAAGGATGCTTCGTTACCAGAGAAAGCGTTTGATGAAAACCGAACCGAAACTCAGAGAATTGCTTTTCCTCATCGGCCTGATCGCTGCAGGCCTTGCAGGCAACTATTTCAACTACGAACTATTTTTTGACATTCAGTTTATTTTCGGCGGTATCTTTGCCATGCTGGCTCTTCAGATATTCGGTCTCCGCATGGGGGTCCTTTCGGCCTTTATTATTAGTTCCAGTACGCTTTCTCTCTGGAATCATCCCTGGGCAATGGTGATCATGACGTGTGAAGTGTTTTGTGCCGGCTTGCTCAATGACCGAAAAAAAGTCGACCTTGTTGTTGCTGATACGCTCTTCTGGGTATGCATCGGCATTCCGATGATCTTCCTCTTCTATTACGGAGTCATGCACCTGCCAATGTACAATGTCGCCGTCAGTATGATGAAGCAGGCGGTAAACGGAATCGCTAATGTTCTGGTGGCAAGGCTTGTCTTTATGATGATCTATTCCGGCGGCAGAGAAAAGCTGTTCAAGCTCCGGGATATCTTTTTCAATCTGCTCGCATTTTCAATATTGGCCACATCGCTGCTTCTACTGGCCAGCCAAAGCAGGCGAGAACTGGCCGAGACAGATATTGCAATTCGGGGCTCCCTCAGCAAGGCAGCAGAGAGAACTGACAGCAACCTTGAAACGTGGCTGAAGTCAAATATGAATATGATGGATCATCTTGCGCATATGGCACAGGGCAATACTGTGGCCAGAATGCAGCAGAGCATTGAACATATCCATTCCCTGGAGAAAGACCTTCTCCGCATTGGCCTTCTTGACAGAAATGCAACCGTTGTTGCCTTTTCTCCTCTTGTTGATGATCTTGGAACGCCGAATATTGGCATGAATTATGCCGACCGTCCATTTATTCCGGTCCTGAAAAAGAACCTCAGGACAATGCTCACTGAAGTAGAAATGGGGAGAGTTGGTGCACCCAGACCACGGGTGGCAATAGTGGCGCCTGTTGTTACTGGCGGACAATATTCAGGATATGTGATCGGGGTCCTGGATCTCGGTCGATTGAATGATATTATTGCATTAAACGCAAAGGGCCAGATCGTGAAGGACCTGAATTTTATCCTGCTGGACAAAAAAGGACGGGTTATTGTTACCAACAGAATTGATCTCAAGGTCATGGATGTGTACAACCGGCCGTCTGGAGAAATAATCCCGTTGGCCGAAGGCCTGTATCAGTGGCTGCCGTTAAGCAGAAAGAACATATCGAGATCTGATCGCTGGAAAGACTCGTTCTATGTAGCTGAAAGTAGGGTCGGAGGCACTTCAGAGTGGGGGTTGATACTGGAGTTGCCGATTGCCCCTGTTCAGCAAAGAATCTACGAAAAGTATGCAAAATATCTTTTTGAGATTTTCATGCTGCTGATGGCAGGGATGGCAGTTGCAAAGCTTCTGAGTCGTCGCATTGCGTCTCCGCTGGAAGCACTTGCCCTGATATCCTCAGATATTTCGGCTGAATTTGCGTCAGCTGACAAGATTGAATGGCCTTCAAGCAACATTGTTGATTTGCATATTCTGATAGAGAACTTCAGAAATATGATGCTGGCACTTGCCGGTCAGTTCAGAGAAGTTCAAAAAATGAATGAAGGCCTCGAACAGACCATTGAGAAGCGGACAGCGGACCTGCGCGAAAGCGAAGAGCGTTTTCGGAGCATGTTCGAAAAGGTCCATGTAGTCGCGCTGGTCATTGATCCGGCAGACGGGGCAATCATCGATGCCAATACTGCAGCAACAATGTTCTATGGGTGGTCACATGATCAGCTTCTGTCCATGAAGATATCTCAAATCAATATCTTGCAGGCTGAAGATGTCCGTAAAGAGATGCAGGCAGCCAAAACAGAACAGCGTTCCTTCTTTCTGTTCAAGCACCGACGGGCTGACGGCTCGATCAGGGATGTTGAAATTTATTCCGGCCCAATTCAGGCCGGCGGAAAGACTATGCTCTATTCTATTGTTCATGATATCTCCGAACGTAGACAGGCAGAAGAAAAGATAAAGCAGCTTATGAACGAGCAGCAGGTCATTCTTCAGACTGCACCGATCGGCATCAGCTTTATCAAAAACCGCAGGATCATATGGACCAATCCCTATGTCGAGAAGATCTTCGGCTATGAGCCTCAGGAACTCTGGGGGCTGAGTACCAGAGTCCTGTATGTGACCCAGGATGATTATGAACGAACGGGCGCAACAGGATATGCCCATATTGCCCTGGGAAAAAGCTATTCCACAGAATTGCTGCTTGTGAACAAGCAGGGCGAAACGTTCTGGGCCAGCCTGGTCGGGCAGGCGGTGAACCCAAACGATCCCGCCGATGGCTCGATATGGATGTTCCAGGATATTACGGAACGCCGGCATGCAGAAGATGTCCTCCGTGAGAAGACCGGACAGCTTGAACATCTGACATGCAATCTCGAAAAACAGGTCGAGGAGGAGATCGCTGCACGGACAAGAAACGAGCAGATCCTGATCCAGCAGTCAAAACTTGCGGCCATGGGTGAGATGTTAGGAGCTATTGCCCACCAGTGGCGCCAGCCGCTGAACAGCCTTGGCATGTGTGTCCAGAATATTCATGATGCATATATCCATGGCGATCTCAACAGATCGTATCTTGACAGAACCGTCCAGAAATCGATGGACCAGATACAGCACATGTCAAAAACCATCGATGACTTCCGGAATTTCTTCCGGCCCGATAAAGAGCTGTCAACGTTTGACACGATGACCGTGATCGGCGAAGTCCTTTCTCTCTTCTCCGCCCAGTTGACGTCAAACAATATTGCATTTCGTCTTACCTGTCATACCCATTCAAGAACTTTTGTGCAGGTTGGCGGCATCGAAGTCTGTCCGGAGAAGATTGTTGAGGGATACAGGAATGAATTCGAGCATGTGATCCTCAACCTGATAAGCAATGCCCAAGACTCAATAATAACCAGAAGAGAGACGGTCCAGGACAAATCATCCATAAAGGGGCTTATGACATTTGACTTCTTCAACAGGGATGACAATGTTATTATCGAGGTAGGCGACAACGGCACAGGCATCCCGGATGCGGTCATGCCACGTATATTCGAGCCCTATTTCACGATGAAAGAACAGTCAAAAGGCACAGGCATCGGACTTTACATGTCAAAGATAATTATAGAAGATCATATGAAAGGAAGTCTGACCGTGAAAAATGGTCCGGGAGGGGCTGTATTTACCATCATTTTGCGGCAGGCGGAAAAGGCGGGTATAGCTTGAACGAACAGGCACGATATGATATCTCGATATTATATGTAGAGGATGAGCCTTCAACACGTGAGGAGGTGCTGCTGTTTCTGCAACGCAGGGTGCGGGAAGTCTTTGCTGCAGCAGACGGCAGGGAGGGGCTTGAACTGTTCAGACAATACGCACCTGATCTTGTGATAACGGATATCCGGATGCCGGTGATGGACGGACTTGAGATGGCAAAGACGATTAAGGCGATCGATAGGGAGGCCAAAATCATTGTTACCAGTGCGCATAGTGACACCCCCTATCTGCTCTCTGCGATCGAAACAGGCATCGATGCCTATGTAATGAAACCGGTGGATACGGAAAAGCTGCTTGCTGCCATACAGAAGTGCAGCGAGGTCATCGAGTACCGGAAAAGGGAGCTGCTCTACCAGCAGGAGCAGCGGAAGTCGATGGAGCAACTGCAGGCAGCTCTTTCAAACGTGAAGCTCCTGTCCGGATTTCTGCCTATCTGCGCGGCATGCAAAAAGATCAGGGACGACAAGGGATACTGGCAGCAGATCGAGGCCTATATCCGCGACCATTCCGAGGCCGAATTTTCCCACGGCATCTGTCCTGACTGCGCAAAAAAACTCTATCCGGATATTTATAAAGAAGAGTAGCGTTTTCTGAGTTCTGCCTGCCTGCAAATGCACTGGCAGGAATACAGCCCGGAGGATATTGTATTGCGCGCAGGCGATTTGTCTTCTATAATCAGAGAAAGCTGAACGGGTAGGCAGATCGGTGGCTTAACAGTAATAAAAGGCAGATCGAAATGGATTACATGCGATTACTATCTCCAGGAATCTATCCCCGAAGATCACCCTGCTCGGTGAAGTCCATGCGTAACAGGCATTTCCTCCTCTGCTTTGTCGTCATTATTTTTATCGTGTTTCCGGCCATGCCTTCAAATGCCTTTACCGCACCGCCTCCTCAATCCCTCAGGGTCGTCATGGACAATAACTACCCGCCCTATGTCTTTCAAAACAGTGACGGCAGGCTGCAGGGTATCCTCATCGACCAATGGCGCTTATGGGAGCAGAAGACCGGCATCAGGGTTGAGATCAGCGCCATGGATTGGGGCAAGGCCCTCAGCCGTATGCAGGCCGGTGAATTCGATGTTATCGACACGATCTTCAAGACCGAGAAGCGCTCAGCCTGGCTTGATTTCACCAAGTCGTATGCGAGGCTTGAGGTGCCAATATTTTTTAACAGAAATATTACAGGTATAAGCGATGCAGCATCCCTGAAAGGTTTTGTGGTAGCTGCCAAGGCGGGCGATGACGCTGTTGATCTCCTGAAGCGCAACGGTATCGACAACTTGCTGCTTTTCGACAGCTACGAGGCAATTATCCGCGCTGCCAGGGAGCATAAAGTCAATGTCTTTGTTGTCGATAAACCGCCCGCACTCTATTTTCTTTACAAGTTTGGTATTCATGACGAGTTCAAACACTCAGCCCCCCTGCATGTAGGAGAATTCCATCGGGCTGTGCGCAAGGGGAGAGAAGATTTGCTGCAGGTGCTGCAGGAGGGCTTTGGCAGAATCTCGGCTGCCGAACTGAAAAAAATTGAAAACACCTGGGCCGGTTCATCCCTCACCGGTTCTTTTCCCTTCTGGATATTTAGTATTGTTGCCTGCAGTCTCGGCCTGCTGACCCTGGCCCTGTTCCTCTGGAATCGGTCCCTCCGTAGTGCGGTCAATACCAGAACGGCGGAACTGAAGGCAAGTGTTGAGGCACTGCGGGAATCCAATGAACAATTCTCCCTGTTTATGCGGCATTCACCCATTTATACGTACATCAAGGAAGTGACTCCTTCCGAGAGCCGCGTACTGCAGGCCAGTGATAATTTTAGACAGATGATCGGCATCGCCGGCCCGGACATGATGGGCAAGACCATGGCCGAGCTGTTTCCTGCCGAATTAGCCGCAAAGATGACCGCTGACGATTGGACGGTAGTGTCCAACGGTGAAGTTCTCAGGACAGATGAGGATTTGAATGGCCGCAACTATACCTCGATCAAATTCCCGATCGTCCTGGGCGATAAAACCCTGCTGGCGGGATACACAATCGACATCACCGAGCGCAGGCGGGCGGAGGAAGAGCTCGCTTCAATCACGCAGCGTTTTAAATTGGCGACCCAGGCTGCCAGGCTCGGCATATGGGATTGGGACCTCACCAGTAACGTGATGGTTTGGGATGCCCTTATGCTCAAACTCTACGGCCTTACGCCCGAGACATTTCCGGGAGGCATCGAGGCATGGCAGAACGGTCTTCATCCCGATGATCGTGACAGGGCTATTGAACAATGCCAGGCAACCTTAAGGGGAGAGCAGGAGTGGGATACGGACTTTAGAGTGCTGCACCCTGACGGAACCGTAAGACAGCTCAAAGCCAATGGAATTGTTATCAGGGATTCGGAGGGAACCCCTGTCCGCATGCTCGGCGTAAACTTTGACATCACCGAGCACCGGCAGCTCGAAAACCAGCTCAGACAGTCACAGAAGATGGAATCCATCGGCAATCTTGCGGGCGGTGTGGCCCATGACTTTAACAATATCCTGTCTGCCATAGTCGGCTATGGCCATCTGAGTCTGATGAAGATGGCAGAGGATGATCCTAATCGCCTGAACATTGAACACATACTTGAGGCCTCTGAGAAGGCAGCGCATCTTACGAAGGACCTGCTGCTGTTCAGCAGGAAACAGGCGATTGACAGAAAACCGGTTGAGCTTAATGAGATCATCGGGAAACTGCAGAAGTTTCTCATGAGGGTTATTGGAGAGGATATTATCTGCAGTACGACGCTCTCGGAAGAAAGGCTTGTCATATCGGCTGATTCACACCAGCTTGAGCAGGTTCTTATGAACCTCACGACAAATGCCCGTGATGCCATGCCAAAGGGAGGCACCTTCACGATCACGACAGAAGAGGTCACCCTGTCAGAAGAGTTTGCCTCTGCACGAGGGCTCAGTATGCCCGGGAGATATGCATTGATCAGTATTTCAGATACAGGCCATGGTATGGACAAGGAAACCAGGCAGAAGATCTTCGAGCCGTTCTTTACGACAAAAGAAGTAGGAAAAGGCACGGGACTCGGTCTTGCCGTTGCCTACGGCATTATCCGGCAGCATGAGGGGCATATCAGTGTTTATAGTGAGAAGGGGACAGGGTCGACATTCAGGATCTACCTGCCGCTTATGGCCTCAGCGGAATTTGAGGGGAAAGCACCGATTGTGGAAGAGCGGCCTGTTGTGGGCGGCAAGGAAACGATTTTGATAGCGGAGGACGATGAATCGCTTCGGAAACTTAACCATAGCGTCATGACGGAGTATGGGTACACGGTCATTGATGCTGTTGACGGCGAGGAAGCGGTTAACAAATTCAAGGACAACAGGGAGGCAATCAAGCTCCTTTTGTTCGACCTCATCATGCCAAAAATGAATGGCAGTGAAGCCTATGATGAGATACGGAAGATAGCCCCGGATTGTAAGATCATCTTTGCCAGCGGGTACTCTCCCGACATTGTCCGGCAGAAGGTGCTGCTCGATGC